>JBDSAP010000064.1:0-27951 GCA_039922055.1 Ferruginibacter sp. | reverse complement strand
GTAAGCATGCTGGATAGTGCCGGGTCAATCGTCAATGGTCAATGGTCAATTGTCATTGGTCACTCGTCAATTCTATTAAAGAATAAAACAAAATGAAAATACTAATCAATATTGCGAGGGGCCTGGTAGGAGGTCTTTTTATTTTTTCGGGCCTTGTAAAAGCCATTGATCCGCTTGGATTGGGATACAAGATGCAGGAGTTTTTTGAAGCCTGGGCCGCCGATGGTTTTATGCCGCAACTAATGAACAGCTTGCATTCGCAGGCCCTGATATTTTCTATTATCATGATCACTATTGAAATTGTTTTGGGCATTGCTTTGTTGATCGGCTGGAAGAAAAACATCGTTCTCACGCTGCTACTTTTACTTACACTGTTCTTCACATTTTTAACCGGCTATGTTTTATTTAGCGGTAAAATAAGAGCCTGCGGATGTTTTGGTGATTGCATTCCACTTACGCCAATGCAAACTTTTACTAAAGACATTATTTTGTTATTGCTCATCATCCTGCTTATTGTTGGTAGAAAATATATTTATCCAAGGATTAAAGGACTGGCTGCAGCATTGGCGATTGTGGTGAGTATTTTTGCTGCATCGTTTCTTCAATTCTATGTGTTGAAGCATTTGCCTATAACGGATTGCCTCCCGTACAAAAAAGGCAATAATATCCTGGAACTTCGAAAGATGCCTGCAGGCGCCATACAGGATGAATATGAATATGTTTTTGTGTACGAAAAAAATGGAGAGAAAAAAGATTTTACGACCAGCAACCTTCCCGACAGCACCTGGAAATTTGCTGATCGTAAACAAAAGCTTATAAAGGCTGGTGTCAACAATACTCCTGCGATCAACGATTTCTCTTTGGTAGATTCTGCGGGCATTGATATGACCGACACAATTCTTAGTCAGCCCGGAGATTACTATTTATTTTTCCTGCAAAATTTGAGTGAGGGTCATGCCCGCTGGTCAAAAGAATTTGTTGGGCTTTATGCAACCGCTAAACACCAGGGCAAACCAATATATATCATCACATCTGATAAAGAAAAAGTGAATGAATTTTTCAACGTGCAAAATAAATATAACGTTCCGATACTGACGACCGACGCCACTGCAATAAAAACCGCTGCCAGGGCGAACCCTACTTTGTTTGTAATGAAAGGCCCGGTGGTACTGGATAAATATAGCTGGGCAGATATGGATAAGGTGTACCGGTAACAAAACTTTTAATTTGAGAAGGCTTGTAAAAAGATCGTTCTATTCTCTACTGGTATTGCTGGGTGTGGCAATATTGGTGTTCATTATGTTCCAGGGCTTCGGCGATCCGGCAAGATTAATAGTAGGGCAAACCGGTGATAAAAAAACCATGGATAATATCCGTAAAGATCTTTATCTCGATCAGCCAAAATGGAAGCAGTTTGTCTTTTACCTGAATGATATTTCACCGATCAGCATACATACGAAAGCAGATATTGCGAAGAAAGAACTGAAAGGCTTTTTCATCGGTGGCGATACCAAATTTGCATTAAAGCTTCCCTATCTCCGGAAGAGTTATCAAACAAAAAAGAATGTGGGCACGGTATTAATGGAAGTGTTGCCGGGCACCTTACTATTAGCCATAGCCGCAATGATCTTCGCTACCATTATTGGAATTTTGCTGGGAGTGATCGCCGCCGTAAAAAAGGGAACATGGATGGATACATCGGCCGTGTTTACAAGTATTGCAGGCATTTCTGCACCTTCATTTTTTATGGCGATTGTGATCGCATTTTTGTTTGGCGTAGTGCTTCATTCTTACACAGGTTTAAACCTCACCGGCAGTTGGTTCGACATAGATGAAGTGACCGGTGAAAAATACCTGACGCTAAAGAACCTTATATTACCTGCGTTTACTTTGGGCATACGGCCACTCGCTATTATTACACAACTTACCCGCAGTTCCATGCTCGATGTATTGAGCCAGGATTATATTCGAACTGCTTATGCCAAGGGGCTCAGTAAAAGAGCCGTTATATTTAAGCATGCATTGCGCAATGCATTGAATCCGGTTGTTACGGCTATCACCGGGTGGTTTGCCGAATTGCTGGCAGGCGCTTTTTTTGTGGAGTATATTTTTGGCTGGAGAGGTATCGGCAAAATAACCGTAGATGCTTTGGAAAAGCTAGATTATCCCGTGGTGATGGGATCTGTGCTGGTGAGTGGCTGTATCTTTATTGCAATAAATATGCTGGCGGATGTTTTATATGCCGTAGTAGATCCACGACTGAGAAATTGATTATTTTATCACCACTTCTTTTACCACCTTTTCTCCAAGGGCTTCGTTTACCAATTCGATGATCTTTTCTTTTTGATACAGCAATTCGTTTTTCAGCGGGGCCACTGTTGAACTTATAAATAATGTTTGGTTGATGATCTGTATTTTATCAGTGTATTTGGCGATGGTTTTCCCCATGATCTTTTCCCATACATCCTCTATCTGCAAAGCCTGTATATCACCTTTTAAACGGCTTTTTTTTAAGAACGCCTGAATTGCATCCTGCATTGAATATTCGCCCATGCTGTAAAAATAAATTAAAATTTAGCAATCGGCCAGGTAAACCTGCATGGTTCACTTAAAGTATAATACCCTATAGAGTTGAATTGTTAGCGGTGGAAAAAGCTAAATAGTAGTACTGCCGATGAACGTACTGTGACACAACGATGATGCTCAATGATCCGATGCCCGGTTCATAAAAATATCCAGAGGTTTAAATTTATAATTCGATCACCTGGTAGGCTGTGTTCAAATTAACGAACGCTTGTTCTAATCTTTCCCGGTGAGTGTCTGTAATGAAAACCTGGCCCGTATTTTCGTTGCATACCCAGTTCAATAAATTCTGCATCCGCTTATCGTCCAGCTTTTCAAATACGTCATCCAGCAACAACAGGGGAGCGAAGCCCTTATTGGTCTTCAGCAATTCATACTCCGCCAGCTTTAATGCAAACAGCAGGCTTTTACGCTGACCCTGCGATGCTATATTTTTAAATACCTGGTTGTTTAATTGGATGGAAATATCGTCTTTATGTATGCCGCCATTGGTTCGTTGCAACAAGAAATCCTTTTCACGGAGTTGATTCAATAATGCATCAAAATCTGTATTGTTCAACTGGCTCTCATACTGTAGGGAGATCGTTTCTTCATTGTTTGCGATCTGTTTATAAAATCTTTGCACCAGTGGGATCAAACGGGCAGTAAATTCCCTGCGTTTAAAAAAAATATATTTCCCCGGCTGCACCAGTTGAAGATCTAATACATCGAGCAATTGCCAATCGGTTTTGCCTTGCTCCGCAAATCGTTTAAGCAGGCTGTTTCGCTGTTGCAGTACTTTGGTATAAATGATTAGCTGCTGAAGGTAATCGGCATCCACCTGGCATAGAACTGTATCAATAAAACGGCGGCGATCTTCACTGGCGCCGGTAATTAATTCTATATCGTCCGGCGCAATCATTACGCAGGCAAAATGCCCGATGTGCATGGAGAATTTTTCATACAGCACATCATTCAGCAACAATTCCTTTTTGCCCGGGCCCCGGTGTATGCAGACAAGTTTTTCGGTTTTACCATTTCTGTCATAGGTGCCTTCAAGCCGGAACCCATCTTTTTCAAATTGTATATTCAGTACATCCGATTTTGAAAAATAGCTTTTGGTGAAACTGAGATAGTAAATGGCATCGAGGAGGTTTGTCTTGCCCTGCCCGTTCAAGCCGCAAATACCAACCACTCTTTCTGTGAAAGGAAATGTAGAAAAATTATAGTTCTTAAACTGGGTGAGCGTTATTTTTGAAAGCCTGAGCATGGGGTTGCAAGTTAATCTAATCACGTATCTGAATCACGGATTGAAAGGATTAACCGATTACACGGAAATAAAATCTGTGTAATCCATATATCCGTGTAAATCCGTGATTCGGACTAATTGGATTTACTGATAAAAGATCATTCTATAAATGAAATCTGTGCAATCAATACATCCGTGCAAATCGGTGATTCAGACGGATTACAAATTGCCATTCTTTGCTAAAAATCATATTGAAAATGAGTAATTTTCTTCTGCTTTTACATATTCATAATATCCAATTTCTCCCTTATCTTTGCGGCCTAAAATAAAAAAACATTGGCTACAAAGTTTTCCAAAGAAACCTACCTGTATTGGTACGAATTAATGCTCTTATTGCGCCGTTTTGAAGAAAAGACCGGGCAACTGTATGGAATGCAAAAAATTCGTGGCTTTTGCCATTTATACATCGGCCAGGAGGCTGTAGCCGCTGGTTGTATGACAGCAACAAATCCCGAGGATAAATTTATTACTGCTTACCGTGATCATGCGCTTGCAATTGCAAAAGGCGTTTCACCTAAATCCTGCATGGCCGAGTTGTATGGCAAGGCTACAGGTTGCAGCAAAGGAAAGGGTGGGAGCATGCACTTTTTTGGAGTGGATGTTGGCTTTTTTGGAGGTCATGGTATAGTGGGTGCACAAATAGGAACAGGCGCTGGCTTAGCATTTGCCGAAAAATATAAAGGCACTGATAATGTGGCCCTTTGCTTTTTTGGCGATGGAGCTGCAAGGCAGGGCATGCTGCATGAAACATTCAACATGGCCATGCTCTGGAAATTACCCGTTGTTTTCATTTGCGAAAACAATAATTATGCAATGGGAACTTCTGTGGCACGTACCAGTAATGTGATGGATCTGTATAAGTTGGCAGATGCCTACGATATGCCCGGAGACAGTGTAGATGGCATGAGCCCGGAGGAAGTTCACAATGCAATTTTACGTGCCGTAAACCGTGCCAGGGAAAAGGGTGGTCCAACTTTATTGGAAGTTAAAACATATCGTTATAAAGGGCACAGCATGAGTGATCCCCAAAAGTACCGTACTAAAGACGAGGTAGAAGAATATAAAGAAAGGGATCCGATCGACCATGTATTAAAAGTGCTGACTGATGAATATAAAGTGCCACAGGCAGATATCGATGTGATCACCGAAAGAGTGAAGGCACAGGTAGAGGAGAGTGTAAAATTTGCGGAAGAAAGTCCGTGGCCATCTGATGATGAGTTATTGAAAGATGTTTACATTCAACAGGATTACCCCTTCATCGTTGATTAATAAGGGTTGATCATCCAAAATAAAATTTCATATTTAATTATAAAAATGCAGGAGTTTACGCTTAAAAACAGGGCGTAGATAAAAGCAAAAAAAACGAAAATGGCAGAGAAGAAAGTTACCGCCCCGGTTGTTGAAGAAAGAAACGAGATTGTTGACAGGGCAAAAGGATTTTGGGACAAATTCAGCAAACCTATTATTTATGTAGGGGCTGCATTGATATTGGTTGGTGGCGGTTGGCTGGCGTATAAGAATTTAGTCTTGGCGCCGAAAGAGGTTAAGTCTGCTGAGCAGATATATCCGGCTGAACAATTATTTGATAAAATGGCCCAGGCGGGTTTCAACAAAGATTCTATTAACCTTGTATTGAATGGAGGCAGGGGTATAACTACCGGTGTTTTAAAAATTGTCAGTAACTATGGCGGTACCGCTGCGGGCAACCGTGCCAACTTTATTGCGGGCGCTTGTTACTTGCACAGCCAGGATTTTAACAAAGCCATCAAATATTTAAAGGAATTTTCTACCAGTGCAACACAGGTACAAACCGCGGCCTACAATATGATAGGAGATGCTTATTCAGAATTGAAAAAGAATGATGACGCCCTGGACTATTATAGAAAAGCGGCAAAGCTGAATGAGAAAGACGAATTTATGACGACCGAATCTTTGTACAAAGCAGCTACATTTGCTGAATCAATTGGCCGTACAAAAGATGCCATTGAAATGTATCAAAAGATCAGGGATGAATATCCGAAGAACAGTCATTCAGCAGACGTAGAAAAATATCTTGCAAGGCTCGGGGTTTATGAATAAGCGTATTGCTATTCAATAACAGATTAGACGAAAGGGGAGAAGATCATTCATTATTAGCAATAATAAAATGTAATTATGTCAACCAATTCTTCCAACTTATATAATACAACAGGCATCCATCTACCAACGGATGCCTGTGTAGTTATTGTGCGTACCGAATGGAACGCTGAATCTATTGATAAACTGGACGAAGGATGCAAAAGGATATTGGATGACCATGGTGTTGCTCATTCTACCCTGGTTGTTCCGGGCGCTTTTGAGATCCCTTTCTGCATTCGTAATTATTGGGATGCACACAAATACAAAGATGATAAGCCCAATGCATTTATTGCGCTTGCCTGCGTTGTAAGAGGTGGAACCCCCCATTTTGATTATGTATGCAAAGCGGTTACTGACGGAATAATGCATTTAAATTTAACCTTGCCGGTCCCAACCATCTTTGGTGTATTAACCGTAGATAATCAGCAGCAAATTGATGAAAGAACCGGGGGTACACATGGCCATAAAGGAGAGGAAGCCGGTATCACGGCGCTAAAAATGATTGCGCTCAAAAGAAGCTTTGCAAAACCAATATTAACCCCAGGGCAGGCTCGTCCTGCATAACGACACCGCACAGCATTGATAGTAAAACAAGGGATAAAATAATGAACAAATTTTTTTTGAGCCCGGCAGAAGTTTTTCAATTAGGCTTCATTGGCGTCGCACTCTTGTACATTTTATCAATGAGGAGCAAAATACCAGGTCACTAAGTTATCCCTTTGCGCAGGAATATCTTTCCATAAGACATTATTTAAATACCCCTTCCGCCATTAAACCCTTCCAGGCTACTGCATGAAAGTTCAGCTTTTTATACCTTGTTTTGTTGACCAGTTGTACCCGCAAACGGCGTTCAATATGGTAAAGGTGCTGGAGAAAGCAGGCTGCGAAGTTTATTATAATGCCAATCAAACCTGCTGCGGCCAACCGGCTTTTAATGCGGGCTTTTGGGATGATGCACGTGAAGTGTGCACAAAATTCATTCGGGATTTTGACAATGCGGATTACATTGTTACACCAAGCGCAAGCTGCGTCGGTTTTGTAAAAAATTATTATAGCAAATTATTCGAAGATTCAGTAGTGCTCGGTAAAGTGCAAAGCATAGGAAACCGTATCCATGAATTCACCGAATTTTTGACGGGAGTATTGAAGATAGACGACTACGGCGCTGTATTAAACGGAAGGGCAACCTACCATGATAGTTGCGCGGCATTGAGGGAATGTAAAATAAAAGAATCGCCACGTAAATTATTGAGCAGGGTAAGCGGATTGGAAATGGTGGAAATGAATGATGTGGAAACATGCTGTGGTTTTGGAGGAAGTTTTGCCGTAAAGTTTGATGCAATTTCTATTGCGATGGCCGACCAAAAAGTAATTAATGCCCTGGCTACAAAAGCTGAGTATATTATTTCTACCGACCTAAGTTGCCTGATGCATCTTGATGGCTTTATCAAGGGAAAGAATATTTCTTTGAAGACAATGCACATTGCAGATGTGCTTGCAAGCGGTTGGGAATAAAAATATCTACAAACACCTCATTCTTATTTTTTAATTAAAAAAACACTGCCAGCTTGAGCCTTGCATAGAGGGGAGTTCCCGGTGTGTAATTCAACTCTGTTATTGCATTCGGTTCATTGTAAAGCCTCGACTCAGTTGCAAACTGTGCCTCATTCCATTTAACATTCAAAAGGTTTTCGGCAGCGAGGCCAATCTCAAATTTATTGGTGGTATAATTGATAGATGCATCCATTAAGAAATATCCTTTTGCAATAATGGTATTGGTTTCATCGGCTGGCCGGCTTTTGATATAACGATATGTTACACTTCCATTGAATCCTTTTACTGCTTTGTAAAATAAACCGCCCGTACTTGTAAAAGTGGGAGCGAGCGGAATAAAATCTTCTCCTTTAGCAAGACCAATCGCTCTCGGCTTTGTAACATTCAAATTCATATTGGCGAAGAGATTTTTTGAAAACTGGTACCGTGCAATCATATCGATACCTTCCCGTTTTGTTTTACCACTTGGTTCCACATTGCCATCGTCACCAACATACACAAATTCCTGGTCGAGGTGGAGATACCACGCAGCCAACGAAAGCAGCAACTTTTTGTTGGGCTTTAAAATAATCCCCACATCGCTCCCGTAGGCGGCAGGTAAAATTTGTTTCCCCATATTGGCAGTTACCACCCTGGTATCGTTACTGTGAAATCCTTTACCCGATTTCATAAACAACTGCACGGAAGAATTGATGGTGTATTGAATATTAATCTTTGGACTAACAATGGCTTTTGCCTGTGATGGGTTTTGTATCGCTGATAATTTATCAAGATAATTGAAGTGGAGGTAATCAAATCTTAGCCCCCCATCGATCAGCCATTTTCCAAAGCCAGCCTGCTGTTGTATGAAACCACCCAAATTCGTTTCCTTTATATCTCCCAGTTTTATATCATTTAGAAAGATTCTTTTTACCACGTGAGAAAGCCTGCTGTCAGTTGTTGCATCGTAACGAATACTCACGCCATAGGTTGATCTTAATGACCAGCGTTTAAAAATAGACTGCCTGCTAAGCTTTGAAAGGTAACCAAAAACATTACGGTTTTCAGCCTGGTTTATTTCGTCGCCATTTACAGGATTGTTCAGGTAAAATGTAAAGTTGGAAAAGAGGTTGAAACGATTACGACTGTAATAAGCCTGGTTCTCCCACAATGCCCCGTTACTAAATGTATGGGCTAAAATGATATTTGCATTGTGCCTTTCCGTGTTTCCACCTTCTGTTGGATCAATAGAGCCAAAGCGGTTGAGGAGTCCGTTATCAACGGCCCTTTCCGGCACCTGGCCCGATGCGTCCCATTTACTTTTGAAAGAGGACAGGCTGGCGATCAGTTGCGTATGATCAGAAATTGCCAGGTTGTATTTTCCAAATAAATTGAAGCGGTTAAAATTTTGTTTGTTGATTGTCGGACCGTCTGTGTAATTAAATTCTCCAGTAATGTATGCGCTTTGTTTACTCTTATTCCTTTTCAACAAATCAAGCATCGCCAGGGTCCTGAAGCTACTATATCGTCCTCCTTCAATTTGTATCCTGCTAGCCGGAATATTGTTATAACTGCTCAACGATACATACCCAGCCGTATTTAGATTACCATGTTGTGTATAATATGGACCAGCTCCAAAGTCAATATTGTTAATAGTTTCAGGAATAATAAAGTGTGCATCGGCGTAGCCCTGTCCATGAGCATGGCTTACCATATTAACGGGCATTCCATCAATGCTCACCTGTACATCGGTTCCGTGATCGCAATCGAAGCCACGAAGAAATATTTGTTCTGCCTTGCCTCCACCTGCATGTTGTGCAATAAATAAACCAGGTACAAGTCTTAATAATTCCTGCGTATTTTTTACGGGCTTCAGATCAAGATCGATCTTGCTCAGCGTATTGAATTTAGTAAAATTATTACTTTGCAACACCACCACATCTGTCAAATTCACCACGTCTTTTTGTAACCCAATTATTATATTTTCTCTAGGAGCCGAAGCAATCGTTACCGCTTTGTAACCTATATAGGAAATAAACAAACCTGCATTTTGGCCCATTATTTTCAAACTAAAGTTTCCATACTGATCCGTAATCGTTTTGGAAAGTTTGTTAAGTTCCGCCACCGAAACATTTTCCAAAGGTTGGCGGCTCACAGCATCCAACACTTTACCCTGGATGATCGTTTGTGCGGATACTGAAAATAGGACAGATGAAAAAAGAATAAAAAGAATATTTATAAGTAAATATTTATTTCTCATAACAAGATTATTAAGGATCGATGGCAAACCATATAGAGCCTTTGCAAGTGTCAACGGCCCATCTTCATTACACCTGGTTGTAAATGTTATGCCAATCAAAACACAGCCGTTTTTAATACAAACTGAATTTGATTAAATAATTAAATTTTAATGAAGATAAAGTGGCCTAAATTAATAATGGAAAACAATTGGTGGCCGGTAGCAACCGGGGAGGGACATGAGTTGCAGACGCTGTATAGGCAAATTTAAATATACTTTTTCAAAGCTTGTAGGGGATAGGTTATGAGTTGCGATCAACATTACATGTTCAGAAGCATCCACTAATTTTTTGGACAGGTTGTTATAAGGTGCTTGTTCGCTTGAATTCTTTTTAGCAGCTTCAACATATTCGTAATGCACATGGTATTTGCCATTTTCATGATGCACTGTAGTGATATGATCCGAATAGTTTAAGATATGAGCAAATGTATCAGCAAGTGTGGGCATCACAGGTTTTACCAGGATAGTTGCGTAAACACAAAGCAATAAATATGATAAGATACTTTTCATTACAGTTATTAAGCCTGGTTATGTGAATAATACCCCGGGTCGTTACGATAATTTTAAATACGGTTTATTTTAATAAGCAGATTTAGGATCCATTAAAGAAATTTAGAAAAAAGAAAATGGCCGTACATTCCTGCACAGCCATCATGATTATTAGCTATTATTATCAAACAATAAACGGGTCAACAATGGCCAGTATTTCAGCCTTTGTTAACGGTTCATCAAATGCTTCCGAAGCTGCTGCCGCACTGATGTTAAGGCCGTTAATATTGATAATATTAACGGTAGCTTGTGTAGTCAATTCCTCTCCGTTATAGCTCGGCTGTACAGCAGCCCCGATACCGGAATCTTTCCCTGTGATCCAGGGCTTCACGCTGGCGCCCCGGGCTTTGCGCATTTGCCTTATATGTGATGCATGCCTGGCCTCCACGGAATGAATGTTTAACGCCGCGGTAAGGATATCATTATTGGCCATCAGGTTTCCTGCCTGGCCTTTGTATGCCCTTACGCCGGTATCCTCAAATGTTTGAGCCACTGCGAGAAAAGTGTCGTAATTGGAAAACACATCGGCGAATGCATTACCTGCGGTAAAATCAAATTGAGCAGCAGTAAACGTAACAGGTGTAGCGCCTAAAGCAGTGATGGCAGTGCGTAAAAAGGTGACGTGCGCATTTTCATGATCACGAATAGTTGTGAGTGCGCCAACACCCGGGCCAGCCGGGATAAGACCTGCCGTACCTACACCCTTTATATAAAAATTGGCTTCGAGATATTCCAGCGTTAGCGCAAAGTTCAGTGTATCCTCAATAATACCTGTTACTTCGGTGCCTTTGCCATAAGCTTTTTTAAACATGGAGCCGAATGCAACCGGTATAGCCGCAAGCGCAACTTTTCCTGAAAACCTTGCAAAATTTTTCATCGCACTTCTTCTGCCATCCAGGCGCTCATAAACTTCAGGATCTGCCTTTTCAATTTCGTTGATTATATTTTGTACGTTCATAAAATAAGAATTAAGAGGTTGGTAAATTGCTTGCGTTTAATTTGGTTTTTACAAATGCGGAGGCCATCGTTAATACTTCTGTCGGTGTACGGCTCATGTCAAGTCCATTCGCATCAATAACCGTACTATCAGCGAACGTACCATTGCTTATCAGGTCTCTTATGTAAGCAGCATGTCTTGCTTCAACAGAAACAATTTTACCGGCGAGTGTGAGATATGCAGGATCTGCGATCAGCTTACCAGCTCCGTTATACGCAGATACACCAAGGTCCTCAAAAGTTTTTGCAGCAGCTAACACGCTTGTTCTGCTTGCGAAATCTATGGAAGAAAAATCGAGAACCAATGCGGGAATAGCGCTCGACCCTAATGCATTTTTAAAGAACTCACGATGTGCGATTTCATGATCTCTTATATCTCCAAGTAACGAGGTTTCAGCGGCCGTGATGCCACTAAATGGCGATTCAAAAATCTTTGTATAAAATGCGGCTTCAATTTGCTCCAGGGCGTAGGCGTAGTTAAGTATGCCTGGGTCACCACTGCCCAGGTTTACACCATCGTCACTATTGACATCGTCTTTTTTGCACGCTGCGGCAGTAAATAATAAGGCAGATGCTCCACCGATATAACCCAGGAAATTTCTCCGGGAAAGAGATTGGACCGCACCACCTGTTTCGGCTATACGCTTTTTTTCAGATGAATTTTTTGTTAGCATAACGAATTAAATTTGATGTGAAAATGAATTGTTTTGATTTGCAAAAGGCGGGATTGCTGGCAGTTACGAGATATACAATAGATAGGTTTTACAAAATATTTTTTTTATCAGATTAATATTTCCGTGTTTAAATTTGCTGGAAGTATCACTCACAATAGTTAAACAATCTCTATGGCATACTGGTTAGTTAAATCTGAACCCTCAACATATAGTTGGGATCAGTTGGCAAAAGACAAACAAACAGTTTGGGATGGTGTAAGAAATTATGCGGCAAGAATTCATTTGAATGCGATGAAAAAAGGTGATGAAGTTTTATTTTATCACAGCAATGAAGGTGTAGAGATCGTTGGCATTGCAAAGGTTGCAAAAGAAGCTTACCCCGATCCAACAACCGACCAGGCCTGGGTAGTAGTGGATCTTAAACCGGTGAGGAAATTAAAGAAGCCTGTTACCCTGGCGCAGGTAAAAGCAGATAAGCGTTTAAGTAATATGGCGCTTGTCAGGCTTGGAAGATTATCGGTACAACCAGTGACGGATGAAGAGTGGGAGATAGTGATGAAGATGTCTGATGTATGATGGCTGATGTCTGGTGTGTGATATTTGCTTACTTCTAAGTACATCGATATTAGGAATCATGATCCAAAGTCTTCCGGTGTTTTTTATTTTATATAATGGGCTGAGCATTTTGCTTCAGTTGTTCCCATAGCTCTTTTACTTTCAAAACGCTTACCCATGATTCAATATAGGCAAGGTCAAGGTTTCCAAATTGAACTTCATAAACACGGAGAGCATCGGTAAATTGTTTTTCACTTCCACCAGAGAGATTTGCCCAACGTAGTTTCATAAGAATGGTGTCTTCAGGGGTGGATATTTTCATTGAAAGCCCCAACATCTTTTCCTCATATTTTCTTGCAAACCTTGATTGGTCGAAAGGGTCATCTGTAAGAATCCAGAAATCAACTTTATCGCCTTCGGTTGTGTCTAATAAGTTGAACATAGACTTATGCATGATTGCGTCTTCAATGGCTGTTTCTGATATGTAGTAATCGGGTGGAGTAAATGCCTCAACTAAAGACGCAATCGCAGAATGCGTGATGCTTACAAGAATGTCTACATCGTGTGTTGCTCTTGGTTCTCCCTGCATACTGGAAACAAGTGAACCAGTAATCATATAGTCAATATGATTTTCATCAAGAAGTGCCAGTACTGTTTTTAATAATTTCGGTTGTAACATTTGGCTAATCGTTGCAGGTATAATTCTTTAATTTCCATTTCTGTTTTATTTGGAAATCTTTTGTGCAGGCCACTGATAAAAAGCTCTTTTGTAATTGATGATAATTCCAGGGCCTTTATTAAACGTTGCTCTGCCCCCATTTTAGTGAGGGTTTCCAGGTATTGCCTGTGATTTGGAATTGTCTTATAATTCATTCATTATTATTTGTTGCAAATTAAGCCATAATTATTGTAGGCAATACCCTGGTAAAAATTAAGCTCTCAGCCTTCCGAAATTCTTTTTCATGAAATAGCCGTCCACTGGCGGGGGGCGTAGAACTTGTGCTATTGAAGCCTTAAGCAGAAATAAAATCTCTACAATAAGATCAATTCGTGTAATTCGTGTAATTGGTTTTCAATTCGTGTAATCAAAATCCATTCGTGTAATCAATCTTCAATCGCTTTTGTTTTTCATTTAACATTTACCTGCGGTTTCTTTTATCATGGAATTTGTATCAATGAGCATCTAATAACTTAAACTCATTGTTATGAACCCTAAACTATTTCTGTCCGCTTTACTATTATTATCTTTTTTATTTTCCTGCGAACACGCTGCAAAGGAGCAAAAGTCAATGGATACTACCCTGTCAAACATTGAAACGAAAGAATCTCCGTTGTCAGATGAAAACGAAGGGAAACAACAGATATCAGCAGGCAGTCAAACCCAAGTTCCTGGAGATACTGTTTACGCCAGGCTGTCCCCACAACCTGCTCCCCATATAGATTGGGATAAAAAAATAATTAAAACAGGCACCCTAAGAGTTGAAGTAAAAGATTTCAAAAAATATAGTGAGAGCATTCATGCTGTCACAAGGAAATTCGGTGGCTATATTGCGCAGGAGCAACAAAATTTAACTGAAGAAAAATCAGAAGCCATTCTTTCAATCAAAGTACCAGTTGAGCAGTTTGAAACGATTATGAATGAATTACCTGCAAGTGACTCAAAAGTATTGGAACGCAAGATCACGAGCGAAGATGTAACAGGAGCTGTGATAGATACCAGGTCAAGGCTGGAAGCAAAAAAACAGGTCCGGTTAAAGTATATCGATTTTTTAAAAGCGTCTAAAAATATGGAAGATGTATTGAAAGTGCAAAGCGAGATCAATGATTTGCAGGAAGAGATCGAAGCCGCTTCCGGCCGTGTTGATTACCTCTCACACGAGGCAGCATACAGTACTATTAATCTTTCATTTTATCAGCCCATCATCGGATTTGTACCTACTCCCGATGTCACCCCATCTTTTTCAACAAGGGTGAGCAATGCATTTAAATCCGGAGCCGATTTTGTTGCAGACTTATTCGTTGCGCTTATTTCTATCTGGCCATTATGGCTGATCACAATCGGCGGAATATTTATTTTTAAAGGGCGGAAGTCATTGAAAACAAATCCTCAAAAATTGTAAGTTTGGGTAATGAAAAAGAAACATATTGTAGTACTTACCGGGGCGGGTATCAGCGCAGAAAGCGGATTGAAAACTTTCAGGGATAGTGATGGCCTTTGGAATGGCTACGATGTGTACGAAGTAGCCTCACCCCGTGGATGGAAAAAAGACCCGGAGCTAGTGTTGAATTTTTATAACGCAAGAAGAAAAGATGTTGCTGCTGCGCAACCCAACGCTGCACATGTTGGTCTCGCGGAATTGGAAAAGGATTTTGATGTTACCATCATTACACAAAATATTGATGACCTTCATGAGCGTGCAGGTTCTACCAGGGTGTTGCATTTGCATGGCCAGATATTTTTAATGAGAAGCATTGCTGATCATTCGCTTGTGTACGAGATTAAAGGAGATATCAAACTCGGCGATACGGCCGAAGATGGAGCACAGTTGCGGCCGCACATAGTATGGTTTGAAGAAGAAGTGCCGATGATGGAGCATGCGGTAAAGCACATGTATGACTGCGATTATTTTGTTGTGGTGGGCACTTCTCTACAGGTTTATCCGGCCGCTTCGTTATTACAATATGCTCCTCCTTATCTTCCTAAATTTATCATTGATAAAAAGATTCCGGCAGTTCAGAATTCTCCTAATCTTACACTCATAGAAAAGCCGGCAACAGAAGGAGTAGCCGAGTTGAGAAAGATGCTAAGTGTTTTATAGCACAGCCTTTTTTTGTAATTTTATTACCACGTCAGAATATTATTTCGCCGGGGAAACTTTATTGATCATTTTTTTTGCGGCATTTTTCCTCATCCCAACCCCAGGAAATGGTAAAGGGCAGGGGATAAGCTTGCAATTAAAACCCTAGCGATGGGTTTCTTTGAATTTAATTCCCTGCATCTCCAGGCCTTCCAGCACCGGCTCATAAATTTCTTTCAATATCGGAATATGCAGGCCCGTTAAATCGATAGTACCGTCAAGAATGAGTTTAGCTGTAATGCCAAGCGGCAGTCCCACAGTTTTGGCCATTGCCGTATGCAAACTATTTTCGCCGGTCACAATTAACCTACTTTCAATTTTATGTGCCATTCCTTTGTGGAGCCATTCTATTTCATGCAACATCACTACCATGTCTTTGTCTGAAGGTTTCATGGAAAGTTTTGTCTCCAATAAATATTGCAGAATGTCCGCGGATGTTTTGGCTCCGTCAACAACCAGGTCCTCGCTAAACAAACCAAGAAATTCAAACATAGATCTATTGCTGTCATCAACAAAAGGAAGTACGGGAGCGGACCATTGTTTATAGCTAAGCCCTTCCGTATTTATTGGTACCATATCGTTTGCAAGATCCCCACGCACTATGGCAGACCAGCCAATGCAAAAAGCGGGGTATCTTAAAGTCGTCCTTAAAAAACTGCTTGCACTTTCCAGTTTATAAAGGGGTATATAACTTAAAGAATCCCTGTTTGGATAAAAGGCTAACCGGCCAAGCCCATCAATATCAACTTCGGCACAGTCCTTAAAAAGCGCTGAGTAATTTTTGTGATGCACCTGGTTGTTCAATTTATATTCAGCCCCGGCTTTTCCCGCCAATACCACGTTGCGTGGGTTCCAGCTTATTTTGTAATGCCACGGATTGTCATCGCTTTCCGGCGCAACTAATCCACCGCAATGGCTTTTAAACGAAGTGACAGTGCCGCCATCCAACCTGATGCCGTCAATCAATTTCATCGCACTCATGTGATCTATTCCAGGATCTAATCCCATCTCGCAAATGAACAACAATCCTTTCCTTTCAATTTCATCCTGGAGGCTCTTTGTTTTATCATCGAGATAGGAAGCAGTCAATAAATTTTTGCCATATTGAACACAATCTTTGGCAATTAAAAAGTGCAGGGAAGGGGGCATCATCGAGATCACAATATTGGCCGCCTCTACCAGGCTTGAGCGCACTTCATCATTCATTATATCAAGCTGCACCGCTTCTGCCATTTGCGAATTGTTTGTTTTCGACAATATCAAATCTTTATCGGCATCTGCAATAATCACATGCCAGTTATTGGATGCAGCTTCATTTACCAGGTAATCAATCAACACGGTGGCTGATTTACCGGCGCCAAATAGCAGGATGGTTTTCAAAATTTTACAATTTAGACCGGCAAGTTACGGAAGAAGGTGAAAGCTCAAAGAGAAGAACGATGAGAAACAAAGAGGATAAAAAGGGTGACGAAAAACAGGCCTTCGAATTCTAAAATTATTTATTGAAAATGATCAGATGGTCCTCCATTGAACAGATAAATTTTCATAAACGCCGGGCCATAAATTTCTTCTCCACAAGTGGCAGTAAAATGTGTAAAAAAAGCGGTATAACTGCTTGTATTCTACATGGATAAGTGCCCTAAAATCGGTAGTTTTGCAGACTATAATTTAATATGGAAAATAACGAAGATATCAATGGCGAAATGCTGCCGCCAAATGATGGTGGAGCAGCAAGTAACAGGGGTAGGATCATCCCTGTAAATATTGAAGAACAAATGAAGACATCCTACATTGATTACTCAATGAGTGTTATTGTAGGAAGAGCGTTGCCCGATGTTCGTGACGGCCTTAAACCGGTGCATCGCCGGGTGCTTTTTGGCATGAATGAGCTGAGTAATTACAGCAACCGTGCTTATAAAAAAAGTGCACGTATTGTGGGAGAGGTGATGGGTAAATTTCATCCGCATGGAGATGCTTCCATTTATGATACCATGGTGCGTATGGCACAGGACTGGTCCATGCGATATACCATGATCGATGGACAGGGTAATTTCGGAAGCCAGGATGGCGATCCGCCGGCGGCCATGCGTTATACGGAAGTACGCATGCACAAGTTTGCAGAAGCGATGCTTGAAGATATTGATAAGGAGACAGTTGATTTCCAGCTAAACTTTGATGATTCATTAAAGGAACCTACTGTATTACCAACCCGTTTGCCTCAATTGCTTTTGAATGGCGCTAGCGGTATTGCTGTAGGTATGGCCACTAACATGCTTCCGCATAATTTGAATGAAGTAATTGATGCCTGTATTGCGTATATCGGGAACAAAGAAATCACGATTGATGAGCTGATCAAACATGTTAAAGGACCTGATTTTCCAACTGGCGGTATTATCTATGGTTTCGAAGGAGTAAAGGCTGGCTTTCACACCGGACGTGGCAGGGTAGTATTGCGTGGAAAAGTGAATATCGAAACCACCAAGAACGGCAGGGAAAAAATCATCATCCACGAAGTGCCTTACCAGGTAAACCGGGATACGCTTACTGCCAAGATCGGCGATTTGATCAACGACAAACAGATCGAAGGCATTTCAGATGTAAATAATGAAAGTAACAATAAGGAAGGTACCAGGGTGGTAATTGACCTGAAGAAAGATGCCGTGGCGCAGGTAGTAATTAACCAACTTTATAAGCAAACAGAATTACAAACTTCTTACGGTATTAATAATGTGGCGCTCGTAAGAGGCAGGCCGAAAATATTGAACTTAAAGGACCTGATCGCTGAGTTTGTTTTGTTCAGGCACGATGTGGTGGTTCGCAGAACCATCTATGAATTAAGAAAGGCAGAAGAAAGGGCGCATATATTGGAAGGATACATCATTGCCCTGGATAACCTGGATGCAGTGATAAAATTGATCCGGGAATCTGCAACTCCGCATGTAGCACAGGATGGATTGATGACCAATTTCGCAATGACCGAGATACAGGCGAAAGCAGTGCTGGAATTGCGTTTGCAACGCCTGACCGGAATGGAGATCGATAAGATACGGGAAGAACATGCAGAGCTTATGAAGCTGATCACTTACTTGAAACTGTTGTTGTCAAACGAAGAAATGCGTTACGAGATCATCAAAACGGAGTTGCTGGAAGTGAAGGCTAAGTTTGGTGATGAGCGTAAAACGGAGATCGTGTATGTAGGTGATGAAATGAACATGCTCGACCTGATAGAAGAGGAAGATGTGGTAGTTACGATCTCTCATCTTGGTTATATCAAGCGCACGTCTTCAGCCGAATACCGCCAGCAGCGCAGGGGCGGACGGGGCGCTAAAGGCAGCAGCACAAGGCAGGAAGATTTCATCGAGCATCTTTTTGTAGCCTCTACGCATCATACGCTGATGTTCTTTACGGAAAAGGGGCGTTGCTTTTGGCTAAAGGTGTACGAGATTCCGGAAGGCGATAAAACAAGTAAGGGCCGTGCATTACAGAACATGATACAGATACCGCCAGATGACAAAGTGAGAGCGATCATCGATATCAAAGATTTCAATGATGAAGAATATGTGAAGGGACATTATATTTTGCTGTGTACCAAAAAAGGTATTATCAAGAAGACTGACCTGGAAGATTTCAGCCGCCCAAGGCAAAACGGGATAAATGCTATCAATATATTGGAAGGCGATCAGTTACTGGAAGCGAAACTTACTAATGGAAATTGTGAGATAATGATGGCGGTTAAAAGCGGTCGGGCAATCCGGTTCCCGGAGGAAAAAGTACGTTCAACCGGCCGTGGCGGAATTGGCGTGTATGGTATTGAAGTAGATAATGAAAAAGACGAGGTGGTAGGCATGGTTTGCGTAAACAGGGAAGATAAGAGCCGCACCATATTGGTGGTGAGTGAAAAAGGGTATGGCAAGCGCACCTTCCTGGACGATCCCGAAACAGGTGAACCAAATTACAGGATCACTAACCGTGGCGGTAAAGGTGTAAAAACGATCAACGTTACTGAAAAAACCGGGTCATTGGTTGGCCTGCTTGATGTTACTGAAAAGGAAGACCTGATGATCAGTTGTGTTAGCGGTGTAACTATCCGGATGAGTGTAGCAGGTATCAGTGAGCAGGGCAGGGCTACGCAAGGTGTAAAATTGATCAGGGTTGATGACGGCGACGAAATTGCAGCAATTACCAAATTGGATGAAAAAGAAGAAGACGAAATAGAAGTTGCTGTGCTTAAAGAAGAGACTAACCAGGACGGTACGGTAGAAGATTCTATTGTCACTGTTCCGATAGAAGAAGTAGGAGATATTCTTGATGAAAATAGTGAAGAAACTGACGAAGATGATTCTACTGAAAAGCCTGATGCTGAGTAGTTAAGAAATATTTATTCGTATTTTAAAGAAGCTGCATTTAGGTGCAGCTTCTTTTGTTTGGATCTGGTAAGATTTACGGCTCGGCACAATTCATATTGCCAAGCCCAAAGTCTATTATATTACCAAATTTGGAGAATGGCAATCCTTCCAGTAAGCAATGATGTTTTTAATAATTCTTAGCAAATCTGAGTAGGTGCCTGGTTTTACGAAAAAGCCCTGGATGGATTTTGAGTAAGCATCAATAACGTGTTGCTGTTCAGCTTTTGTGCTAAAAAATAAATAGGGAATACATTTAAGTTGGAGCCCTTCGTTGTTTTGAAGTTTTTCTCTTAGTTGAAACCCGTTAAGCCTCGGCATATTTATATCCGAAATTATCAAAAATGGCGGATCCTTTATATTTTCCAGGTACTCCAATGCTGCCTCACAATCATTAAAAAATACTATAAGATTTGGGTGATGCAAGTATTTAAAAATCTCTTTCAACATCGACTCGTCTTCTATATCGTCTTCAATTATAATAATTGGACCGGATTTATTCATGGGGGTTATTTTTACGGAACACTAATATACGCTTAATCTTATGCACCACAATCTACACCTAACCGTTAGCCGCGATTTCCTTCTATAAAACGACGGGCTCATAAGTTAATCTTTATAATCCTCGAGATATTTTCCCAACGCATGGCTTACTTAAAATTGTTCGCGGATAAACTCAAATTCCAATACTCTATAATAGCCTTAATAGTTTTTTGAAAATCCTCAATGGAATCTTTCTTTGAAAAAAGCCGCCTCCATATTGATAAAATAGAGCCTGCTGCTTTCCATTTTTAATCCCAATAACATGAGGTGTCATTTTCGAGTATAGCCATTATCATTATAACTGCCTGTTATGCATATTTTATTAATAATAGCGTCACGAATTACGGTTTAATTATCCATTTTATTTTTTTATAAGCTGAATAAAAAAGCCATCTGCTCGATACAGGTGGCTTTGTAAGTATAATCAATAGTACTTTATAGAAGGGCATGTAAAAAACTTGCCGTATCTTTTAAACCACTGTTTCTTAATTGATTTAACACTTCAAATTCGTCCATTCGTGGGTTCTTTTTGTTCAGCACCATTTCTTTGAAAGCAGCGATGGCCTGTTCCTGGTTTAAATCAATAATATCAGGTAAAAAATCATCTGCTGTTTTTGCACTTAAACCAAAGGATTGTAGATATTCTTCAGGGAAATCTTTGATATTGTTTGTTACTATTAGATTGGCATTTGTTTTAATCGCTGCTGCTAAAACATGCCGGTCATCTTTATCAGGTAATTTTAAAGGCTCAATCAATCCTTTATAATTTTGCACCAAAGCGTCAGGGAAAGCCTCGTTAGCCTTCCCAATTCTTTTATCTGCTTCTTCATCCGAAACTCCCTTTTCTATCATAACCCTTTTCCATTCATCAAATATATGCTCGCTCCACTTTGGAGTATAAAGATCATAATGAGCAAACCAAAGCAATATGTCGCGAATGATTACAGGATAAATAATATTAGTATCTAATACTGCTATAAATCGTACACTATGAATCATATAAGCCTGTTTCTTCGTCAGAATTCATAATGTCGATAATATTTTGCTTCTGTTGTTCCTTCATTTGCTGCTTATACTTTATGATATCCTCAAACTTTATCCTCCTGTGTTTTCCCACCTTAGTGAATTCAATTTTTCCTTCTTCAAGCAACTTTACCAGGTAGGGTCTTGAACAGCCAAGAATTTCGGCTGCTGCCTGCGTAGTCATTTCGGTAGCTATTGGGACAAGGGAAATTAATTTTCCCTGACCCATGGCCTTTAGGATATCGCCTAATAGTTGCAAAGCACTTAAGGGAATTTTAATTTTCTCTTTTGTTTCTTCAATTTCAATTTCTGTTTGCTCGGAATTAATTTGTTCAATAACGGCCGCCAAAGCATCGTAAGATTCCATTGCAACCTTTTGGTCTATTTTCGATGGTCTCCTTATTTGTTCTAAAACTTTCACTGTAATAGGTTTTTTATTTAAAGCAAAATAAATCGAAATAATCGAAATAAACAAAATAAACGAAAAAATAAACAATTTATGTCGCAACAATTTAGCGTAAGACTAATGGAAATTATTTCCTACTAATTCTATATCATTATCAGGGTAATTCACCACAATCTAAGTAAGCCGGTGGCAAGGCAAAATAAAAAATGCAAAAGGAATAGGTGGGTTGTGTACCTGATTAACATAAAATTCTCTTATATAGGATCGCTGGTAAATTCAAACATTCGCTTGTTGCGATTTTTCTCATCCGCTGAAAGCAAAGGATAGAAAAGAAAAATCGCAACAAGCGAATGCGGTATTGCGCCTCAGCGCACATAGAAAGAATATTTAACAGTGTTCTATAAGACTATATTATGTTACTCAGGTTAGCCGTAGGGCGGGGAAGAAAGTTAATTTGGGCGTAGCCTAACTTTCTTTATGTAGGGTAAGCAAATAGCGTGGAGTAGCATAGGTTTTGTGGTTCGTTTTCTATTTTTTCTTGTGAATGCGGCAGCCCTTTTAACGCCGGTAGGCGTATCCAAATAATGTAGTAATATCTTTTTTGGTTTGCTCTTAAGCCCTTTCACTATTATGGATGTATCTAAATCTTATTTTTGCTTTAGCGTATAGTTATATCCTCGTTTCTAAGGGCTGTTATATCTCCGCCGCTCAGTACATTAATTTTGTAAATAAATTTAAAAAGGTAGTTTCTGCCTGTTGTTGGGCAACTGTACGATACTTCCCCGAAAAAAAAGTATTTGAGATACCCTGTTACCAAGCCTTGCCTATCCTTGGCGTTAATGCTGAATGTAATATCGTTCTGAGCACTACCACTACTTACATTAGAAAGCACAAGTCTATTAAATTTTGCAGTCTTCATTTTAAAAGTGTCTACAAATGCGATATCATCACTTGGCTGATAAACATGGTCAATCTTGAAATTAAGGAGCTTTGCGGGGAATTTACCAAAATTAACAACCCTAAATTCAATATTTACAATGGTACTGTCAAGGGAGGTGGATGGCTCAGTAATTATGAAATCTCCAATTTGCAAATACGGCCTATTCTCTGTTTCAAATTTTACACTGTCCTGCCTTTTGGTTTCAGTATTATAATACCTGGAATCGTTAAGCGATTGTTCGGCTATAATTGTGTTTCGTTCAGAAGATTTCGCTTGATTTGTCATAGCGTCGGCGAACTCTTTAGTTACTTCAAGAGAAGAATCAATGTAGCGTCTATTAAAAACCCTTTCGCTACTATCAATACTATCTTTAAAAAGTTGGTCAACTGCATCAGAACTATCTTTAGCTTTAGCATAATTAAGAGTTTCAATGGCAGTTTGGGTTGCTTTAATCGAAGTTTGATTTGCTTGGTAAGAAAAATATATAGCTCCCAAAGTGAGAAGTCCCAAAAAGCCATTAATTATAACACTTGCTTTCTCACTCTTATTCCCTTCGCTCTCATGATGGGGTATTGGGCGGTCGTAGGATTCTCTATCATTATGTCGTCTAAGCTCCTTGTAAATTCTTTTGAAGATTTTAGGGGTAGGCATAAGGGCGTAATGTTTTACAGCAACTTATCTATTGCAGCCGGTTTACTGGTTTTAGCTTTAATTACTTTTTTGAGATTATACGGTAAGATATAAAAAAGAATGCCAATTCGATCTTTTCTTATATCTGGCTACTGTTTAGAAATACGACATATTCCTTGTAACTTTACGACACAAAATTCTGATGTTTATACAGTCGTGTAATAACCAAGAAAATAAAACTACTGCTTTGCCAGAGGGCTATAAAAAGTATCAAGGAATTAGTAATGACTGTATTTATATCCCACCTCCACATGGTGGAGAGCGAATTCATATACATCTTGGTACTACTTCCAATTTAAATGATGGCGATTAAATAAAGGGGGCCGTTTGTACGTAATTAGGTCGGCATCAATAAGCATTTCCCATAATTCAATATCTTCTTTGATGGGTATCTTTTTTAAAGCTACTATTATAGCCGGGTCAAAGTATTTAAAAGTATAGTAAGACTGTACCGCATGTGCCTCAATTTCATCTGGCTCTCCAACATACTGCTTTCTGGTCATTTTGATCTTAACCAAAGAAGTCTTTTTAGGTATTGTTGCTTGCAGGTAATGGCAAAGTTCATGCACTAATACTGCCTTAGCTTCAATTAATTTAATAGACGTAGGCGATTTATCATTCGTCAATACAGAGTCAATATATTTAGTGACCTGCATTGTTGGGTGTTTATAAACTCTGGTTATTGTTTTTTTACCAATTATCAACTCATCGCCGGCAAGGAACGAAGCGCCGCCTTGTGGTAGGGCTGTGGTTAATTGAAATGTTATGTGTCCATCGAATTTAATGCTATCCCTAATTTTTATGTGAAGGGTAGTCATTATTTGCTTTGTTTCGGAAATAAGCGCATCGATATTAATTTGAGAAAATGCGTTTGCAGAAATTATCAAAAGCGCAGCAAGAATAGTTTTCATTCCTCAACATACATATTTAAAATGGGAAACAAGAACCACAATCTAATTAAGCCAGTGGCAGGGGCAAAGAAAACATACAAAAGGAATAGGGAAGGCGGTGCGCCTGTTTAACATAAAAGTTTGTTATGCTTAAAATGGAATGCAATCAGCCGCTATACGATTTTTTTAGCTAAGTTTAAGACGAGCAAAAAAATCGTATAGCGGCTGCGAACTTTTAAATGCTGCCTTTGAGCATTTAAAACAATAAACAGAACATTTCATTTTCGAGCATAACTCATATTATGTTACTCAGGTTAGCCGTCGGGCGGGGAAGAAAGTTAATTTGGCGTAGCCTAACTTTCTTTATGTAGCGTTGGCAAATAGCGAGGGTTGTGAGTAGGTGAGAACTGTATTTGTTTTTAGCTGCGGAGCCCTTTTACGCCTGTAAAGGCGAATTGATCGGAAATTAAAGAGAGATTTTTACATCTCTTAATAATAGAAAATAAACACTTTAGTAAACGATACGAAGGAGTGCAAACCTTACAGCCCCGAAGGTGCGCTAAACCATATAGCAGACTGCGAAGGGAAAGGCACGCTTACATATTACCGAATAATCGAGGATTGGACACAAGAAGAAGGGATTTCTATGATGGATACCGGCATAGCGCCAATGCATAAACTCAAAGTGATTACTAAAGAAGATTTCCTAAGCAACCCGAGTGAACGTCTTGCGCTTTTCTCCGTCGATAAATAATTCAAACTCGTTTACGTATTCAGCATCTTGCATTGTTACTACCACAAGATATTTCACCTTATATATGGTTAAATAGAAGAAGAACTCGTCAATATCTAATCTGTACCTGGAATACGAGTTTTTGTCAATATTTTTCAAGTCACCTTCTTGGGTTATTTCAAGTGGACCAATGTGGTAAGTATCCTTATCTCCATCCTTGTAATTTTTATTACTGAGTTTATAGCTTAGCATTTCCAATCGGTGATCCATAATTTGCAATTTCCATCAATCTACACAATCCACATAACATAATCTAATACAGGCGGTGGCGTGGGAAAAACAAATACAGTTCTCGAAGGGTGGGCTGTGCGCCTGTTTAACATAATATTAATTATAGGACTTTTTTATATTCTGTTTATTTTAATACAGTGAAGGCAAGTTGCGATTTTTAAAGTTTATTGTTAAGTGGAGCAAAAATTTCCTTAATCTTTCTCATAATACCGCTGATAAATTCTTACTCTCAAATTCATTTGACCGAAAAATAAAACGGATTGTTAATTGTCCGAAACAAAACGGGTTTCAATCCCAAAGATTCAAGATCGCCCCATAGCCATAATCGAAAATTTATAAAATATTTTGCAAAAATGAATGCAGAAACGTTTAACAAAAACAATGCTTTGTGCGAAAATATTTCCACACCAACTTTTTATAAATTGTTACCCTGCGGCCAAAGATATTCACACCCTGTTCATAACCCGTTAGTGCACACGCTAATAATCGGCACTATTTTTATTACACTTTCGAACACATTAAAGCTTGCGTCCTATTCCTATGCTTAGAAAAATTTCAATTTTATTAGAAGGATTAAGCCGCGGGATTTAACGCAGAACATGATTTTCGGAAATTACTATCAAGTTAAATATGGGAAAAACAGGTTCGATATTTGATGTTATAGATATAACCGGATCGGCTTCGGGCAATTTCTCTTGTACCTATTTGTTTATAAAAATCCGAACAATGAAAAAGATTCTGTACTTGGTATTCGTAGCATCCATGTTATTCGGTTGCGTACCTGGTCGCTGGGTGTCTGGCAACGGACAGCACTTTCAGCAACGTTCTGATGCAAAATGGATAAAAGGACACAAGGGCGATATTGTGAAGGACAGGAACTGATCTGATATAATTCTTTATAACTATAAACTTTGTACCCATCGAATTGGTGATGTAATGGTATGTGAGGATATTATGATCTACTTTGACAACAAACAAAAAAATCTAATAATACTTTAAAATAATCGTCTTGCGATTACGAGTTTTTGGCCCGTTTTAAAATCTATCCTTTATTAAATGCTTACCTCATCCTTTATCTCCTAAAAAGCTTACCTACACAGAGTTGTAACTATTTCATTAGCTCAGGCTATCAATTTAGCTGCGTTAATGTTGATAATTTTTGTTGTCAAATAGTCCTCGGGTATAAACAAACCATACCTTTACCTGTGTAATTTTCAGGAAATAATTATTTACCTAAATTGCTTGCCGATGCCCCTCAAACCCACTTCACTCGTTTCATTGCTTTGCGCACTTGCTATTTTTTCATCCTGCCAAAAAGAACTTAGCTATACCGATTCCGGCCCTATTATCGATACTTCGGTGGTTAACAGCGCTGCTATATTTAAATTTAGCGGAGCGCCAGGCAGTTGTTTGACACCAGTAATAAATGGCACTTACGAAAAAGACACTTTATTAAATGCAACCAACACTGTTATAGTGCAGGCGAATGTAACAAAGGCCGGAACATTTACTGTCTCCACAGCTAACGTTAATGGGATAGAATTTAGCTCCAGCGATTCATTTACCGTAACCGGTCTTCAAACAATTGTATTAAAGGGCACAGGCAAACCGATAGCAAGCGGCACATTTAGTTACACAGCGGGTACAGGCGGTTGCAGTTTTTCAATTACCGTTACCGATCCAGTTCCCGTTTATGATTGTAAAGATTGCATCTATTATCCCATTTGTGTGGGGAGCAAGTACTCTTATTATGATACATCTTCGGGCACGGCTTCCATAAGAGATGCTGATATTTTAAGTTCAGCCGACACGGTAATCGATGCCGTAATGTTTAAAAAACTCTTCTTCAACACAGATTATGGTTATTATAATTGTACGAATGGAGTAACAACCGCCGCAGGGTACCATGTAGTTCTTGTGAATGGCACGCCTACTTTAGAATTTTATAAAGCGCCTGTGATCAAAGCAAACGCTGCTGTTGGCGCTACCTGGGCGGATACACTAAGAACTTCTACGGGACAAACACTTATCCAGAATCTGAAAATTGATGCAAAAGGAATCAGCAGAACTGTAGGTATTTTTAATTTCCCTGATGTAATTGTTGTGAGTGTAGAAAACCTTTTGGTAACACCAGGTGGCAACACACCTGTTACCCGTATCAAGTATTATTTTGCAAAAGGCGTTGGATTGGTAGAGATAAAAACTGTACGGGTTTCAGACGGAAAAACTGTTTATCATTCTGTCATTAAAAGTTATCTTATACCATAGTTAGCGATTTAGTTTATTTATTAAAGAGAATGTCTGAACGGCATTCTCTTTTTTTGCCCTTACTATTAAAACTTACTTTTGCCGAAATGCAAACAAATAATATTTCGATAACGTCTTTATTGTCGCCGTTTAAAATTGACAGCCTCAATGAGATGCAGGAGGCTTCTATAAAAGCAAATACGGATAATGATAATGTGATCTTGTTATCTGCTACCGGATCCGGTAAAACGCTTGCCTACCTTATTCCACTTGTTCAGTTATTAAAAACGGATTCAAAAAAAGTACAGGCTTTGGTACTGGTGCCATCAAGA
>JBDSAP010000063.1:0-18560 GCA_039922055.1 Ferruginibacter sp. | reverse complement strand
TAGAGCTATATGAAGCAGGTGGGAAAGAGACCGGTAACGATCCCAGTAACAGAGTACGCAATGAAGCCTAAGAATAACTCGAATGCCCGCTGATAAAGTTTACACCTTTTTAAAAGGTGTAAACTTTTGTATAGGTCATCGACTCTTGCCTGTCAAAAAACCACACCCTTGTATATTTAGAGCTATTTGGAGCAGGTGGCTATATGGTGGGAAAAGCTCAATAACAATCCGCAGTAAAAGAGTGCGACGCCTATGAAGCTTAATAGTAATTATAATGCCGGGCTAATAATCTCCATTTTCATTGCTGGTGCCTGGTAAGAGTTAATGGGCAATGGTCAATCGTCAATGGTCGATCGTCGATCGTCAATCGTCAATCGTCAATCGTCAATCGTCAATCGTCAACATTCAAAAATCGATCATCCACTCTTACCTGTTAAAAAAGTAACGGCATCCCTATAGGTGTCGGTTACCGGCAATTCTATGTTGCCGATAAATACGCTTGACTTGCGGATGGCTGTGATATGGCTGATGCCGGCGATGTAGGATTTGTGTATACGCAGGAATAGTGTGGCGGGCAGTTGTTCTTCAATCGTCTTCATGGGCATCCGGGTGATTACGGGTTTTTGTGTGCTTTTCAGGTTGATCTTTATATAATCTTTCAGCCCTTCAATGTAAGTAATGTCTGCCGTGCTGATCTTTACCAGGCTGTAATCTACATTCACAAAAAAATAGCCTGGGTCACTGGCTGGCGCCGCTCCCTTGGCGGGAGATTTCAGGTCGTATAATTCCTTTGCTTTAGTGCAAGCCTTTACAAACCTGTCGAGCGAAACGGGCTTCAATAAATAATCCGTTACGTCTAAATTAAATCCCTCCAACGCATACCGTTCATAAGCTGTTATCAGTATGATCATGGGCTTTACCGACATGGTCTGAATAAACTGGAGGCCGGTTAAGCCCGGCATTTGGATATCAAGGAAGATGAGGTCGATCTGTTCCTTTTGCATCACCTGCATTGCTTCGAGCGCATTGTCACAACTCGCTACCAGTTGCAGGTAGGGAATTTTACTAATGTTATCTTCCAGCAATTCCAGCGCAAGCGGCTCATCATCTATGGCTAAGCATCGTATCATCCGGTTAAATTAATTTGCAATTCAATAGTAAAAAGCTCATCGTCCCTGGTGATAAATAAACTGTGTTCATGGGCGTATAACAGGTCGAGCCTTCTTTGCACGTTGGGTAAACCAATCCCTGAGGCCTTGTCTTTTATCTCGTTCGAAAAGGGAGCATACCGGTTCTGTACTATAAAGTGTAAAGTATTTTTTTCGGCTGATAATTCAATATTTATCTGGGCATTTTCGATCATACCAGTACCATGCTTAAAGGCATTTTCCACAAAAGGTATCAATAGCATGGGTTCAATAAAATACAACTTATCCGGGGCATTCATTACAGTGTTGATCTTCACTTTTTTCCCGAAGCGTTGTTGCTGCAGATCGATATAGCTTTGAAGGTATTCTGTTTCTTTTTCCAGCGATACTTTTTCTTCATCGGTTTCGTATAGCATGTAGCGCATGAGCGAAGAAAGCTTGATGAGCGAGGGCTCCAACTGGTCGGATTGCTTGCGGGCAAGCGCCACCATGTTGTTGAGCACATTGAACATAAAATGCGGACTTACTTGTGAGCGAAGCAACGATAGCTCTGTTTTGAGAAATTCGTTCTCTTTTTCCTGGGCCAGGTTATCAGCAATTACCTTATCCCGTATGGTGCGGTAAGCGATACTACAGGCTAATATAAAAAGGAAAATAAATGTGGAGAAAAAGAGATGTTTTTGGAAGTTGAACATGGGATTATCCGTCAGGTTCGATCTGAGCAGCCAGCCCTGTAAAACGAGGAATGCAAAGCTACCGGCAAGTGAGAGGAAGTACAATACAAACTTTCGTTTTGCAATTAACCGGGGAATAAGCACAAACGCATTCAGGTAAAAAAAGCCGATAAGAACCGCATCATTGATACGGCCAATGATAAATCCCAGGTCTTCGTTCTTCGGTGGGTCTTTCGGTGCTTCGTTGGGGTTATACGAGGGCCGGAGCAGGACTGGCAACGAAAATAATAGTATCCATGCAGTGGCGTGCAACAGTACCGTTACCCATTTTTTCGTATACCAAGCCTGTTTCATCGCGGCAAATTAATGATACATTTTAATAAAAGGGTTGATTTGTCAAATGTTGCGACGTAAACCCATATTTCGGATACCAAAGCGTAGAATAAAAAAGCAAAAAAGGTTTATTTATAACTTTTCACAATAACTTGTTAAAGCAGGCCGTTAATGTGATACCCTAATACAACCTAACAGGTTATCTCTGAAACCAACAAGAAAAACAATTCATGCCAGGGCATGAAGATCGTCTATGAAAAGCCTTCAGCAATGAAGGTTTTTTTCGTTTACTGCTCCCTTTAACGCAAAGCCGCAAAGTAATACAAAGTAAGAACGCAAAGAAGAGGATAGGCTTTGCGGCTTTGCTCCTTTTCTTTCTTTGCGTGAAAATTTCAAATTCAATGTATAGAAGAAAATCGACAAAAAATTAAACACAGTATCTATTTCCTGCTGTCATAATGATCTGCATCTTTACATAGTTAATCCAACCCTAATAAAACCTAACCTTACCTGTGAAAACATTCCAGTACCTATGAAACCGCCTCATGGTAAAACATGAAAATTCTGTGAAAGACCTTCAGCAATGAAGGTTTTTTTTATTTTGGATAGGTGGCGAATTGAATATAAAAAATAAGAGGGGTAGAAGAAAATCGACCCGATCCGATCTGCATTGTCTATAATCTACTGGTTTTATAATCCTCATCTTTACATCGTTAATATCCGACCCTAATAAAACCAAACCCGTACTTCTGAATCCAATCCCACTGAAAACTGATCATGGTAAAACATGAAAATTCTATGAAAGACCTTCAGCAATGGAGGTTTTTTTTATTTTCAACTCTTGCCCTATCGGATTACAGAATCCTTTATCAAGTAATCTCAAAATGCCAATGGATAGAAGAAAATCGACACCAACTTAAGCACAGTATCTATTTCCTGTTGACATAATGATCTGCATCTTTACATAGTTAATATCCAACCCTTATAAAACTGACCTTTACCTCTGAAAACATTCCCTGTACCTATGAAACCGCCTCATGGTAAAACATGAAAATTCTATGAAAGACCTTCAGCAATGGAGGTTTTTTTATTTTGAGGTGTGTTAGCAATTATAACTAACGATAAGAAATTCCCTCCATCTTACCTGTAACAAGTATATAGGGAATAAAGCCCGGCTCCGCAGGCTCGCATTGAATATTCATATAAGTACAAATGGAGTTCCCAAAATAACTCGCAACTGCTGCTTCAGCAGCATCCTTACTATTGGCAATCTTTACCAGTCCATTCACAGGCACCAGTTTAGTGGCATCAAAAAACATCCATTGGCCGCCAATATAAGCTTCAAAGCAGGCATGAAAATCGGGAGGAACGAGATCGCATGCATACCCTGTAAAATACCTGGCCGGAATATCCAGCGCACGGCAAAGCGCAATACCTAAATGTGCAAAATCTTTACAAACGCCTTCCCGCTGAGTCAACGTATCGTAAGCTGATGTACCCGAATTGGTGGTGCCACTTAGATATTCGATATGGCTATAGATCCATTCGTTGACGGCAGATGCCTGGCTGTAGGCATTTTCAAGATGACCAAACTCTTTTTGTGCAAGCTTCGTCAGTTTATCCGACTGGCAATGCCGGCTTGGAAAAAGATAAGGAATCGCAACCGGATCAAGCTGCATTACCGGCACTTTATTACCAAGTTGTTCCCCGGTTACAATTGTATGATAAACATCCACCACCGCATTGTAAGTGATTGTAAAAGTGATGCCTGCATTTACTTCCATACGTATAAATCTTGCTTCGCTATTGATAATGGAAAATTCCTGGAAGTTTAAAATCGGTGTCGTAACAATCGACTCCTCCAATATATACTGGTTATTTGTGCGGGCCGCCTGTATATTAAAAATAAAAGTTGTGGTGCTTGATACCTCGTAAGTCAGTTCACTAAAAACTTTAAACTTCATAATCCCGGTTATTTATTTATAGGTGCTCAATTATAATTTTGCAATACGATCCGATTCAAAGATATGCATACCTGTTTGTCCGTTGTTCATAACGTTGATCATTGCTTGGGCAACCTGCCTGCCCTGTACGGCCTTATACTTCGCGGGTATTATAAAAGAAAGATTTACCATCAAAAACTGGCTGATCTTTTCGCCCAGCCGAAACCCCGGTCTTGTACCAAGCAAAAGAGACGGCCTAAAAATATAAAGACTTTCAAAGGCAATGGCCATCACATCTTGTTCTGTCTCACCCTTTGTTCTGCTGTAAAATATTGGGGAATTTTTATTGGCGCCCATCGAAGACACCAAAGCAAATTTTTTCACGCCGTTAGCGAAACCTGCTTTCGCAATATTGATGACGTAATCATGATCTACTTTATAAAATGCAGCTTTGCTCCCTGCGACTTTAATCGTAGTGCCGAGGCAACAGAATATTTCATCTGCAAGTACTGCTGAAGGATCGGCCCTATCAAAGTCGTACACAAGTTGGATCAATTTTTTGTGGGTAATGTCAAGCCGCTTTCTAACCAGTAAAATTATTTGAGCATAACGATCATCCTCCAATAACAAACTGGTAAGCTCCTTACCAATCAGTCCGGTACCGCCAACGATTAAAGCAGTCTTCATGAAATGAGTTTGTAGTTTATTGTTTATTGTTTTGAGTTGAGAGAGACTTGCCTGTGAATAGCGAAATAGAAAAAGCACAGGTAGTAACCCATGCTCTTTCTTATGATCAGTTATTTGTTCAGCCTTTACTTCTCCAGCAGCTTATACATTTCATCCAGCTTCGGCGAAAGTATTATCTCGGTACGCCTGTTCTTTGCCCTTCCTTCAGGCGATGAATTGGTATCGAGCGGATCGTAAAAGCTATGACCGGAAGCAATTACCCTTAAAGGATCAACTTTGTAATTCTCTACGAGTATCCTCACTATTGCATTTGCCCTCGCTGTGCTAAGGTCCCAGTTATCTTTATATTTCCCCCGGATAGGAATACTGTCTGTATGTCCCTCAATATTTACGGCTACATCTGCATCCAGGTTGAGCACTGCTGCCAGCCTGGAGAGTGCATCCACACCCTTGGGATTCACCACCGCACTTCCTGAAGGAAACAATAGATTTTCAGAAAGGCTTACATACACTTTCCCATTCTTTTGAATTACTGACAGATCATTTTTACTGAAGCCTTTTAACGCCTCCGCCATTTTGTTTTTAAGTTGTTCAGATTGGCTTTTTTGCTGTGCCAGTAAACTTTGAAGCTGCTGTAATTTTTGCTGCTCGCTTTGCAAAGCCTTCTGACTTTCTGTAAGCTGGCTTTGCTGGTTCGCTGTCTGTTGCCCCAGTTGCGAATTTTGCGAGTTAAGATTTGATATCTTACTATTGAGATCGGCAATTTTACTGCTCTGATCGGCGATATTTCCTTCCAGTTTTGCTATGGTGCTGGCTAACTGTGCACTGTCGGCACGCAAGTTAGACGTTTCCAGTTGGGATTGTTTCAATTGCCTCGTAGGCACACAGCCAACAAAAATTACGATCACGGCTACAAACAGAAAATAATTTTTCATATCATTAAGTATTTAAAATCATTAGCGGGAAAACTATGCCGGTTTTTATTTTCCTGTTATTTATCAAAAAATGTACGGTCCGGTAAACGAATAGAGATGTTGTTGATTTTTATACCCATATATTATTTTTTGGAAAGGCATTGCAGCGGTTATTTAAAAAATTAAACGGTAAAACTAAACTACAGGTGGGGCTAACAGTTAGTGAGTTGTGGTTGGATGCGATAAATAACTGTTCGGCTTATTATGTCTAAAAATATGGCTATTACTTTAATATGGGTACTGAATATTTAACTGCCCGAAGAATTCTTTTTCAGGGATTTCCCTTACAGCGCCTGGTTCAAGTCCACCTAATTGAAGGTCTTCAATAGACAACCGGATCAATCGCTTACAACGATGCCTCACTGCGCCAATCATCTTTCTTACCTGGTGATACTTGCCTTCTGTTAATGTTATCAATAGCCAGGTATGTGGTCCATATTCGGTTTTTGTAATGGCGTTCTTGTACAGCTCTTCTGCATTATGCACAATCGTTACATCGCAGGGAGGCGTTATATAATTTGCGCCGCCTTTTATACGAATGTTGATACCTGTTTGCAAACGTTCCAGGCTTTCGCTACTCAATACATTGTTTACCTGCACCAGGTAGGTTCTTTTATGTGGCGTTTCACCCAGGAATAATAAACGGGTTACTTTTTTATTGGTAGTTAAAATGAGCAGCCCTTCTGAATATTGATCAAGGCGTCCTATTGCATGTGTACCTTCCGGAAAATTATAATTGAGGTCGCCAAGCAATCCAACACTGTGCGAGCTGATGAATTGCGACACCATATTGTATGGCTTGTTGATAATAAAATAGCGGTGGCCGGTGTTACTCATTTATGCTGCTCAAAAGGGGGCGAAGATATGACTCAGAAAGGATTATTAACACTGATCTGTCCTAAGTTCCCCCTTCGGGGGACAGGGGGCTATTCTTTTAAATCGATCACGACTTTTGCATTTTTTTGTTCTGAAGAAGAGATAAAAACTTCATAGCGTTTGTTCTTGTCAGTTATTATCATGAGAGAAGTATTTGGAGGGATTGAGCCAAGATTATTAGCGACCATCACCAGTTCATGATGCGGATGCTTTGCATCAACTGGAATGCGGATGCTTATCGGCGTTGCCGAAAGCCCGGCACGTGAAATCACCAGTTCATTGTTGTGATAGATGGTTACAGTGTCGCCATCAATTATTCCATTATCGTACAAATCGACCTGGAGTTCGCCAACGCCGGTTTCTATTTTTTTTACAATGGGATTCTCCCTGGTTAAGATTAGTACGGGGGCAGGGGCAAAAGTGGGTGCTGGCTTCGAAATGATCATTTTCTGTGGATCATTTCCAGGAGGTAGTTTTGCCAATACCGGCTCATCTTTCTTTACAGCTTTTAGTATTGCCGGTGTTTTAGGCACTGGTTTCTGAGCGACAGGTTTTGGTGCTGCTTTCAATTTTGTTAGTGGTTTTTCAACCGGTTTTGGCAACAGGCATTCCTGCAAGGTAATATCATCAAGGGCAAAGTCGTTGCCGCAACCTCCCTCCGCTTTGTCTTCTATTTTCAATACTATTCTGCCTCCTGCGGTAGGGGTTGTAAAGCGTGCCGAATATTGCAGCCAGGTAACTTCACCGGTAGGTTCTATATCGCCGGTTCCAAATCTAGCCAATAGTTGCCCTACCCCATTTTCTATAATAAACCGAAGGTTTGGTCTTATTCCTGCGCAGTCGTAGTAGGGCTTACAAACATTCACTATCCACGATCCCAATTCGTAGATAGTGTTAGGCTTTAAACCATCAATGTTCACCATAAAAAATATCCCTGCTGGATAAGAAGCATTTACCAGCAACATTTTTCCATCAACATCACCGTTTGTATGATCCTGGTCCATTGTTATCCAATGGCCATTAAAGCAATCTTCTGTGAAAGTTGTAAAAGTATAATGCCCATCCTGCGGACAGGGGCCATCAATTCGTTCATACCCGCTTATCCCGGAAAGATTTACTTCGGGAGCTTTGCCTGCATTGCCAAAGTCAATTTTGATGGAAGGCGGCTGAAGCACACAATCCTGCGCCAGCATCGTTACAGGGTTGATACAATAAAAAAACAAAAAGAAATTTATGATTTGTCTCATGCTCTTAAAAATTAGAGCTCGTTTTCACCGGCTCATTTCGATCATCAAATTAAAACAATATTGTCATTGCGAATTGCCTTCCATAATATTTTATAGCATTTAAAAGGGCGAAGAAAGTGAAGGCATCCACCACAACAAAAAATAATTCGGTAATAACAAAATGCATTGGCCGTTGCACATTGTTTAGCTTGAACAGTAACCGTTACGATGTTTTATCCCGGATGATCTTTGAGAATCGCCGGTTCAGGAAAACGGAAGAAAAAGTGAGGCCGCTAACAAACCCGATCCACATGCCTGCCGCGCCCATCTTAAACACAAATGCCATTAAGCAACCCATCGGTATTCCAACAACCCAATAGGCTATGGCAATCAAAATAGTAGGCACTTTTACATCCTTGATGCCCCTTAATAAACCAACCCCAATAGCCTGTGTGGCATCTGATATTTGAAACAACGCGGCATACAACATCAGCACACCAGCAAGCGCCAGCACTTCCGGATCATTATTGAATGTACTGGGCAGGAAATCTTTTGTGAATACAAAAAATAAAACCCCCACCACGCCATACAATACACCACTTACAAATGTGCTTTTTCCAATGAGTGCAATATCCTTCCAGTTGTTCCTTCCCCAGGCATTGCTCACCCTTATTGAGCCGCCCTGGGCCAATCCCCAGGAAACCATGAAGGCGAAAGATGCGCAACTCAGTGCTATCTGGTGCGCCGCAAGTTGTATAGCTCCCAGTGTGCCGATGATGATGCCGGATACTGCAAAGGCGCCGGATTCCATCGCTGCCTGCAAACTGCTGGGTACGCCGATATGCAGCAATTCCCGCATTGTGGCCCTCTTTAGATTCCATTGATTTTTTCTTACAGCAATATATCTACTAAAGAAAGGATGAACGATCAACACCACCACAAATATTGCCAGTATGATTATCCGTGTTATTAGCGTACCGTAACCTGCGCCTGTAAGCTCCAGTCTTGGAAAGCCCCAATTACCATATACCAGCAGCCAGTTGATGAAGATATTGATGGGCAATGCTGCAAGCGATAGCATCATTGCGGTACGGGTTCTTTCCAACCCATCGGTAAATTGTTTGATGCCTATGAACATCATCATTGGTAAGATCGACCAACCCATTATTTGCAGGTAGGGAACACCCAATGTGGCCACTTCTCTATCCTGGCCAAGATGAAACAAAATGTTGCTACCCGCATTAAGTGTAAGCGCAATTATAATCGCGGCAATGGCACAGAGCCAAAGCCCGTTGTACAGGTAATGCGATACTTTCAAGCTGTCCTTTCTCCCGTTGGCCATTGATACAGTTTGAGAAACAGACATTGTCATGCCGAAGCCAAGCACAAAAGGAATATTCATTACGCTATTTACAAGGGCCGCGGCTGCCAGGTGTTTGTAACTGATGGAGCCTACCATGATACTGTCGATAATACCCAGGGCCATTTGTGTGAGCTCGCCTAAAATAATCGGGGCAGATAGTTTCCAGGTTTTGGCGGCTTCCGATCTGATTGTCATAAGGCAGCAAAGCTAAAAAACGGTTGAATATTAAAATTGAATAAAGGAGGGATTTGTAAAAATTATTTCGCTATGTAAAATAAGCTTCAGACCAGTTACTTCAATTGAATTTTTATTGAATTGCCGGTAATAGTATTTTATGGCGTTTTGAACAGTGCCGGTAAATAAGCAATCCTGGGAGATTTACTCAATTGTTGTCGCATCCCGTGATTTGTAACATTTACTCTTGCAATTTTAAAAAAAATCCTTTTGCCTTTAAATGGTTAAAAAAAACGGAAAAAAAATTCGTTACACCATCCTGTGTTTACTATCTTTAGAAAGCTTCATTTTAACCAGCCTCCAGAATCATTCGATAAACCCGGTGTATATTATTCTTTTAGTTTTCACATTTTTCACAATAACCACGTCTTAAAAAGTCAACATGAAAAGACATTTACTACTTCCACTTTTTTTTATTTTCTGCGTATTAAAAATGAGTGCCCAGGTTACCCAGATCAACTCCAATAAGAGTTTAGAGTTTGAGTTCCCAATTGGCAACAACAAGGCGATTTTTGTGTCTCGCACTGATCAAACCTTGTGGGTAACTGATGGAACAACAACCAGCCAGCTATCTCCGGATATCCTGTTTGTTGATGATCTCGGCGGTTGGTCATTGCAGACCGGCAAATTTATTTTTGCGGGTAGTACACCTGCTACGGGTACCGAGATATATGTTACTGATGGAACCACCGGCGGAACTATGCTTGTGAAAGACATTTACCCGGGGGTCCTGGGTTCGTTGTCAAATACAGGAACTGATGCGGCAGAGCTGAATGGGTTTTTATATTTCACAGCGGAAAGACCGGCAGAAGGGCGTGAACTATGGAGAACAGATGGAACACTTAACGGCACTACCCTTGTAAAAGATATTGTAACAGGACCTGCCTCAAGTAACGATCCGGGCAGTTACGAGCTTTTTTCCAACGGGACTTATCTTTTATTTGCTGCGATCACTCCTTCATCAGGTATAGAACTTTGGAAGTCGGATGGAACCAGCCTGGGAACAAATGTATTAAAGGATATAAATACCGGCCATTCAGGTGCGGATTCTTCAAATCCAAGGTCATTTTATACTTTTAACAATATAGTTTTATTTGCGGCAACAGATGACCTGCATGGGGAAGAAATATGGAGGACAGATGGCACTCCCGGAGGAACAACTATCACAAAGGATCTTAATAATGGCTCGGGCAGTTCAACTAAAATCCAGTCATTCCCCGGATTTTTTTCTCCTGTTTTTATCAGTTTTCATACGTTTCAGAACAAGGCTTATTTTAATGTATATGACGGTACAAGTACAGGAGTAATAGCCGGCACTGATGGAACCCCGGGAAATACGTCTATTGTAAAAGATATAGTGCCGGGTACATCTTCATCCGTTGCGCTATTGGATGCAGTTGACTTATCCAACAAATTTATTTTTCCTGTATTTTCGATTGCAGCCGGCCGCACTGAACTTTGGGAGTCCAATGGAACACCGGGTGGCACTAAGCTATTTGAAACCTTTAAGCCTGGGGGTTTCACATATATTTATGTACCTCGTGCGTATGATATTGCTTCCAACACGTTAACGCAGCCCCTTTTCCAGGGAAATAAATTTTTCTTCGCTGCGGGTACGGCAAGTGAAGGCTTCGAGCTATGGATATCGGATGGTGTTGATAGTTTGGTTTCACACACCCATATTGTAAAAGATATTAACGCCGGTACCCCAGATGGCATTGATAAAGCTCACGCCTCCTATATATATACAGGCGGGGACTTTTACTTCCCGGCAAATAACGGAATGAATGGATTGGAGCTATGGAAGAGCGATGGTACATCATCCGGCACAGCCATGGTCGCGGATATCGTTACCGGCGCGGGAGATTCAGACCCCAATGTTGCCTTTTTGCTTGTAAACGGTAAGATATTATTTGAAGCAGATAATGGCGATGATCCTTCAGAAACAGATCTGTATGCAGTAAATGGGACTTTCATTCCTTTGCCGCTATCGCTTGAGGATTTTACCGTTATTGAAAAGTCAGGCGATGCCATTTTGCAGTGGCATACGCTACAGGAAATGAACAGTAAAGACTTTACGCTACAGAGAAGCTTTGACGGTATTCATTTTGAAGACATCATCATCACTCCTGCACAGGGCAATTCATCGGTAAGACATGGTTATGCGTTTACAGATGCAGGTATTATTAACAGCGGAAGAAACAGCGTGTATTACCGGTTGCGTGTTGGCGATATCGACGGCAAATATACTTTTGGCCCGGTGATACTATTAAGATTAAAGCAGGGTGATGCCTGGAGCGTAAAATTATTGTCCAATCCTGTTACTGACAGGGCGAAAGTTTTACTGACAGGGGTGAAGGGAACGATACAACTTTCCATCCATGATCTGAATGGCAGGAAATTATATTCCAGTTCCTTCGTTGCGGTAAATGGCCAGCTTAGTATTCCTGCAAATAATTTACCACATGGTACCTACATGCTTGTTGCAGTCTCGGGGCAGGAAAGCCAAACCCTCCAGTTTGTTAAATAAAATGATAAGCGCATAAATAAAAAGCAGTTCTGTATAAGGGCTGCTTTTTTAGTAAATGATCGTTGCTACCGAAATTAAAATTGGTGCCCAATCTGTTAACTTTACACCATGTATTCAAAGCAGGAGGCTTCTATATTGAATCAGCAATTCTGGACAACCCTCGGTCAATACATGGCGCCAATATCTAATGCGGATGGCGAAAAAATAAACTGGATCAACTATAAAACAGGCGCAAAACACATCCGCTTTGTAATGCAGGCTGATAGCAAGACGGCCAGGATCTTTATCGAGATATCGCATAAAGATGAAGCGCTACAAATTGAATACTTCGGGAAATTTACACAGCTAAAAAAGTTATTGGAAAACAGGATAGGGGAGCAGTGGAATTGGCAACCAAATACAATAGATGAGTTTGGAAAAACGATCAGCCTTATTTATACCTCGCTGCAAAATGTGAATGTATTTGACAGAGCAGATTGGCCCTTGATTATTTCTTTTTTTAAATCCAGGATGATCGCATTGGATAAATTTTGGTGCGATAATAGATTTGCCTTTGAGAGATGAACCCTGGTCTTTGAGACGTTGTAAAAATTATATATTGCTAAAGTATGAATAACAAGTTGACGCCAAAGGAAATAATCGAAAAGTTTAAATTATTGCCTCATCCCGAAGGCGGATATTTCAGGGAAAACTACCGGTCGCTGGAAATTATTCCAAAAACATTCCTGCCAAAAAGATTCAATGGTGAAAGGAGTTATAGTACAGCGATTTATTTTTTACTGGAGCAGGGCAATTTCTCCGCCTTTCACCGGATACAGAGCGATGAATGCTGGCATTTTTACAGCGGTGGACGACTTAATATTTATGTGATACAATTAAATGGAAAGCTCGACATTATCAAGCTGGGAAGCGATATCTCACAGGGAGAGCTGTTCCAGGCTGTAGTGCCCGCCGGATGCTGGTTTGCATCTGAGCCAGCGCCCGAAACCGAATACACATTAGCAGGCTGCACCGTAGCGCCGGGCTTTGATTTTAACGACTTTGAAATGGCGGCATTTGATAATTTGTCGAAGCAGTTTCCACAACACCGTGCAATTATTCAACGCCTTTGCAGGTAGAATTTTCAATAAGAAAAAAAGGTTTCAAAGTTCATAGTAATGTGTACAAACCCCAGCATAATCCGATCCCCAATATTCCTCCTAATATGCCTGCAATAGCATCCCAATTGTCGTAATGACCTTTACCTGTGATCAGTGAAAATAATTCGAAACCATAACAGATGGCAGCCAGTGCAATAAAGCTAAGCACAGAAGAAAGTACCGGTTGAACGGGAAACAAATAAATAGATACAAATTGAAGCAATGCGCCTAAAGGAATCGCTACAAAAAAATGTTTCTTTTTATCGGGCGCTATTTTCACAGTCGCATAGTTTGAGTGAATTTTAAAATCAAATATAAAAGATTGGATTGTCTCCTGCATGTTTTTAATTGTAAGCGGCTCAGCATGGTTGTTAGTATGTTTTAGGATCGATTCAATCCACTTTGTTTGGTTTCTTTTTTATCAACATTACGAGCAGTGAAATTGCTACTGCTGCCAATATTAATTTGCCCTGCCAGCCAAATGCTCTTACCTCATTTACAGACCATGCCTCCAATAAAAGAGCGGGTAATTTTCCTAGCGAACTAGCTATAAAAAATACAAAGAACTGCACACTGCCGATAGCTGCCGCAAAAGTGATAAGCCCTGATGGAACGAATGGAATCAGCCTCAATGAAAAAATGAGATAGAACGCCCCTTTTCCTTCTGCACTTACCAATCGGTTCAGCTTTGGATATTTCTGTAAGCTATGCTGCGTACGCTTTTTAAATCCTTTACGATACAGTAAAAATGCTACGCCGGCGCCAATTGCTTCTCCAAGGAAGGAGATAAGCGTGCCATTCCAAAATCCAAAGAAGATTATATTGGCTGCGGTAATAAATACACTTGGCAGCACACCAAGCACCGCGATAAGAATGCTAACGCAAAGGCTTAGCACTACTGCGAGTTGCGGGTATTCTTCAAACAGGTGAAGTATGTTCTTTTCCAAATTTAAAAATATTAATCTACGGCCAATCACTGGTATAAAAACGCCGGCCTTTTATTTTATGTTAAAGATGATTGTGTTTTCCATGCATCAATTAATTTCGAAAGATCATTGATACGGGTACTGCCTTCAACTTTATCTTTTGTGCAAGGTATCCGATCTTCAATAAACAGTAGAATGCAAAATAATTCAATTAAAAAAAGTTACTTAATGAAAATTGCCGGAGCGGCGCTTGTTATTTTTATTTTGGTATGCTCACCATCCGGGTATCTCTTTTCGCAGGATATGTTTATCAATAAAGACACTACCATCAATAATACCTGGAAGATACCCGCCGGCGCTATTTTAAAATTTGGAAGCAAAGGACATATCAGCGGCAAAGGCACTATCAGCGGTGGTATTATTGACGCGGCGATGTCACAATGGATATTCGATACCACGCTTACGATACTACCCGAGGGTACTTATGGCCAGGATTTTAGTGCCCGGTGGTTTGGCGCAGGAAGAATGAAAGATAATGCAGGCGCACTGCAGAAAGGCATTAACACAATACTTGCAAACATCGGCCGCCTGCGTAATTTTTTTATACCTAAGGGTGTCTATAATTTTGGTACACCATTAACCATTGCCAACATCCGCAATGGACAATACAGCCATACTACCATCCACCTTTATGGTGAATCACCTTTTTGGGACGGAGGCAGCGGCACCACATTGAGGTACACTGCTACTGACGGCTTTGCACTTGGACTGCAATTAAACAAGGGTACGGAGATTAATAATATTACTATTGAAGGACAATTTAAATCGCCAGCGGGTAGCGATACAAGTTATTATAACATTCCTTTCGAGCGGTATAAAGATGCGAATGGTAAATGCGGCGAACTGTACGCAGGGATAGTGATCGATTATGATGGATCAAGAAATAGCAGCGGTTCTACTGCCATTAAAATACATGATGTATCGGTTGGAAATTTTACGATCAACTATCTTGTTAGCCCGAATGGCAAAACGTTTAACGCGGATATTTTACTTTTCGAAAACATCAAATGCGGAGATGCAAAGGTTGGCTTTGCATCAGGACAGGCGCAGGAAAAAGGCAATGTGATCCGCGGCATCTATTCATGGGGCAGCATTCACACCCTGATCTCAATTGGCAGGTATGGAAAGGCGCAGGCTGGAAATTATACAATCGATGGTGGGAATATTGCTGGTAGGTGTATCCGTCTTTTTAATATTAACCAGAGCGGTTGGTATGCTTCTTCTGTTTCTAACCTGTTCGCTGAAAGTATTGCCAGTATTGGAAATGTTAGCTCTCAAATACCCATGCCGATTAATAATTCCACCTTTCATTTTTTATTTTCTTCCGCAATTGGCAGGCAAACTTTGTTTAGTTCAAACACAGATAAAACAAAATTCACCAATTGTATATTCCGTTATTACGGTTCAAAGGAACCCATGAAATTTGCAGGTGCTGCACAATTTGATAATTGTATTTTTAGTGGTGAGCGTATTAAATGATCTATGCAAAAAATGATGCAAGAGAATACATTTGTTTATCAGCAAATGTTTTCCTGGCGCATGCCCAGACTGTCCAACATAGAAACATATTTTATTATATTTTTTTTGCGTTGCAACCTGTTTTTTTTCTCATTAGAGGCGATCTGCAAGACCAGGTTTATATGCTGTTAACGCCGTGGTTTGTGATAGCGGCTCGTTTTCATCTACCCATTTATCGTTTGAATCTATAGTATCCTGGCGAGTACAGAATGTGCCGGATAGATTACATTTACAAGACTATACAAGTTTATAAAATAACATCAAACAAGTATTATGCAATCAAAACAGGCCAACCCGGTTACTGGCAACGACCTTAACAGGAGACAGTTTATATCAACAGCAGGCAAAGCCGCAGGCGCTGCTCTTTTAATGACTTCTCCTTTGCTAAGCTTTGCTACTGATGGCAAAGTAAATGCTGATGCTAAAACAGTAGGGGATATCATGGATCTCTTCATCAGCGAAGTACCGGGCGCTCCATTTGCAAACACAGTCGATACTCTAAAGGCAGGTGACCGGACTATTGTAGTTACCGGGATAGTAACAACTATGTTTGCTACTTTGGAAGTGACACATAAAGCAATTGCTTTGGGTGCAAATTTTATTATTGCGCATGAACCCACTTTTTATAATCACCTTGATGCTACTGCCTGGCTGGAAAATGATAATGTATACCGTTATAAAAGAGATCTGCTGAAACAACACAATATCGCGGTATGGAGAAACCACGATTATATTCACCGGCATGTTCCCGACGGCGTTGAAAATGGTGTGATCGCCCGGCTTGGCTGGGGCAAATACTACGATGCATCTCACAATGTTGCCGCCATACCCGCGGTAACATTAAGGTCACTGGTACAACATACGAAAGAGCGTTTAGGAATTCCAACGTTAAGGTATATTGGAGACTTGTCACAATCCTGCAAAAAGATATTATTAATGCCGGGCGCATCCGGAGGCAAAAGCCATATAGAAGGGATAATGAGAGAACAACCTGACGTATTAATTTGTGGTGAAATACAGGAATGGGAAACCGCGGAATATGTAAGAGATGCGCAAACCAAGGGCGATAAACTTTCATTGGTAGTGCTTGGGCATATTGCCAGTGAAGAGCCTGGGTCGGCATATATGGCCACGTGGCTAAAAGAAAAAGTACCAGGTATCATAGTAACACATGTACCGGCTAAGAATTCTTTATCGTTTTTGTAGAGAGTACCACCGCAGCCCTGGCTCTTAAATAATTCATTGGCCCGAACTCTAAAAGCACAACTTTGTTTCTGCCTTTAAATATCATTTTGAGTTAACCAGCCATCAATGGATAAGATTTGAAGTTTCATTAATTTCATTTGATTAGTTCTACTTTGACATGTTCAGAAAACGTAGTTCAGGGTTACAATAATCTTAATTATTGAACGGAAAAGTTGCCATAAAAAACTACCGTACAAGAGAGTGACACAACAATGCCGCCATGAAAAACGGCTGCTGGTCAACAAAAAATTAAAAACGTTTGATTTGTCAAAGTAGAATTAGTTATCATTCAAAAATCAACACTCTAATATTCTTTTTGTTAGCCTCACTTATTCATAAGAAATCCCGAACTTTCGGTACTATTAAATACTTAAAAAAAATAAAAATGATAAAGACGATTGTACTGCTTCTATCCATCGCTTCCCTTTTTAGTGCCTGTAACGGCAATGAGCAAACAACTAATGAAAACAAAGATTCAACCGCAACATCTTCTATAGATCCTGCCAAAGACTGGAAGTTCGGCGTGGCACTATGGACATTCCACACGGTCAATTTTCCCCAATCATTGGATAAAGTAGATAGTGCCGGTGTAACTTATATTGAGCCGAATACCTTTCATAAAGCAGGTGAAGAATTAAAAGACTCTCTTATTTTTCAATTGTCCCCTGCTGGAATTGACAAACTAAAAGACCTGGTTGCAAAAAAAGGATTGAAGGTTGAATCTATTTACATTCAGGGCGATTCAACGGTTGCATCGTGGAAACACCAGTTTGATATCGCTCAACAATTTGGGGTAAAATTTGTAACGGCAGAACCACCATTGAACATGTGGGATAGTATCGATAGTTTGGCCGGTGTATATAAAGTTAAAGTAGCCATTCATGAACACTGGAAAGGTGTTAGCCACTACTGGAATCCTGACACAGTATTACTTGCTATAAAAGGCCATTCAAATTTCGGCGCCTGTGCCGATCTTGGTCACTGGCCCAAAAGCGGTATCGACCCGGTAGATGCTATTAAGAAATTGAGTGGTCATATTATTGGAGTGCATTTCAAGGATATCGCGGCCTTTAACGATCCCAAATTATTAGATGTTCCCGCCGGTACAGGTGTAGTTAATTTTCCGGCAGTGCTGGCTGAATTGAAGAAGCAAAATTTTAATGGCCATATTTATATTGAACGTGATGCTGTAGATCAACCGAGCAACCTGCCCTCTGTAATACAAACAGTAAAATATTATAATGAGCAAATTGCGAAGCTCAAATAATGTAAACAACTTACAGCGCTTGAAATGGCAGCCGGCATGATAAAAAACCTAAGGCCGGATTGCCCATGCAAGACCGTCAGGTATTCCACCAACATCGAGATGACCGGTAACTTCTAAAGTTTTGAGATCAATAATGGCCACATAATTATCAGCCGAACAAGCAACAAACGCACGTGAGCCATCAGGGTCCATCAATATCCCCGCGGCGCCACGGCCTATTTTTAGTCGTTTCACTTCCTGGTGCGATTGAGCATTGTAAATGGTGAGCTCTCCGGTTTGCAGACTCGAAATAAATGCTTGCTTACCATCGGGTGTAAACTTCAATCGGTTAGCACCTAATACCTTTGCATCAATTTTGGTAGCCAGTTTTTTTGCTGCCAAATCAATGATGGAAATTGTTCCATCTTCACCTGATGC
>JBDSAP010000062.1:0-43241 GCA_039922055.1 Ferruginibacter sp. | reverse complement strand
TGCTGCTTGCGTCTATACCATTGGCAACAGATGGATTGGGAGCGGTTACGAAAACCCCTTTACCTACGGTGTACACTCCCCCATTTTGCCAGGAGTCATAGATATTTCCTGTGCCGGATAATGGAGCAGTTAATAACCTCCATGCCCTTGGTGTGGGTATATATCTTTCAACAATTACCTTTCCGGAAATAAAGCTGGTTGCAACTCCCGCAACATCGACCGGTATGGGTGCTATCCTCGCAGTACCAGATGCTGAAGAGGATAAGGTAAGCATATCGCCAGTGGTAAAAGTCTGGTTGCTGCTTCCGAACGTTAAGGCGCCGGTGACAGTGGCCGCCCCGCCAAGTGTTACGTTGTTATTGATCACCAGGTTAAGGATGCTGTTATTGGTGAATGCATTGGCCGGTATTGTTTGAGGAGATGCTCCGTTCATTTCAATAGTGCCGGCTGTTGCATTAAATGTTCCTGCGGCGCTGATCGTTCCTGCTATTTGTAAGGTCCCCCCGGTAACGGTTAACGTTGCTCCCGAAGGAATCGTTATATTATTTACAGCCACTGTGCCTGAAATAACAGGATAAACCGATAACCCAACAGGTATTGAAATATTGGCACTAGATGCCGGTACAACTCCATTACACCAGTTGCCTGCAGTAGCCCACGCAGTACTGGTATTACCGGTCCATTGGTTGGACGTAGTGGAGGAACTTATGTTTGTGTAGGCAGTTGCGCTGCAACCTGTGGAGCTTACCACCAATGTATAGGCTCCGGCAAACGGTGAGGAATAAGTAAATGAAGGGTTCTGCGAAGAAGAGGTATAGCTATTGGGACCTGTCCAGGAATAGGTTGCACCGCTTACAGTAGTGGCGCTAAGGCTGATGGAAGATCCCATACATACCGGGCCATTATTTCCGGCGCCATCTGGCGAATTGTATAAAGTGGTTACCTCTGCAGAAGTGATCGCCCTGTGATAGATCAGTGCATCATCCAGGGATCCGTTAAAATAATGACTGGTAGGTGCAGAAGGAAAGCCAGACAAAATACCATATCCAATTCTCCAATAACCGGTATAATTCTGAGCAGTTGTAATACCAGCATTAATTGCAACCTGCACTCCGTCTACATACAATATCATACCTGCTGTACCAGATAATGTGGCTGTGGCAAGATGCCAGTTGTTGTCATTGAAAGATGCACCTGAATTAATTGTGGTGGGTATGCCTCCGCCAGGATTATTCCCAAAAAAAAGCTGGCCTGTATTGTTCATATAAAGATATCGATCATAATTTACGCTCGATCCTGTTTGAGCACTGTTAAATCCCATTAACAACCCACCGGCAGTGGAGGTTTTAAACCATATGGAAATGCTGTAGGTGCCGGGATTTACATACGAATTGGTGGTAGAAACATATTGACTGCTGCCGTTGAAAGTATAGGCACTTGCTGCAATACCGAAACGATCTGCCGTTAGCGAAGGAGCGTTTTGAAGCGTTCCGTTATTGTTACCCGTGGCGTCATTGGCATTGCCTGTAAATTTATAGTTCGCTATAAGGTTAGTGGAAGGAATTTGTGATATTACCGCACAGTTCTCGCCCACGGCAAAATCACCAAAAGTAGTTAATCCTGTAGCCTGTATGGATGCTGCCAATGGCGAAGCCACAGCAGGCGGGGTCCAGGTAGGGTTGTTATAATTGCCCACTTTGAAATTGGCCGTAGTAGTTCCGGCGTCTAAGTCTCCTGCCACCCAGTTGAAAGTAGCGGTTGCCGTGGTAAATACGATACCGCTTTTGGTCAAGTTCCAATACCTGTTTACAGATTTATCGGTTCTGATTCCCGAGCCCGCCAGGCTCGGATGGTCTGTGGCGGTCACCTGGGCGGTAAGATCCCCCGCAGTGGTTACACTTGCAAACGCAACAGCAACCGGGGTATAATTTGTGGCGTCACCAATTTCAAATGTTTTGCTGGTTGCCCCGGTGGCAATGTATTTTTTAAAGTTACCCACCACATGCCCGCTTGTACGGGAAACCGTTCCGGTGGAACTCAAATAAAGGGTGTATGCGCCGGTAGTAATTGTTCCGGCAGTGAAAGTAAGCGTGCCCGCAACGCTTGAATTACCGGCCATCGTTTTGGTGCCGGAACCCGCTATCGTCAGGTGCCCATAATTCTGGGAACTGTTTAATACAGCCAGGGATTGGTTGGTACCATAATATTCAACAGTACTTGTGGCGCCAACCGCATGAGCGGAATAATTGGAAGGTATCGTGTTGGTGCCGCCCACTTTTAATATGCCGCCATTTGAAATAGTTAAGGTACCACCGGCAGTTAAACGGTCGGCAGTATAAGTTCCGAGATCAAATGTACCGCTCGTTACAGACAGGTTATTGGTTATAATTGAATTTACAACAGGCGTAACAGTATTGCCTGTGTTTGAAATAACAAGATTATAAAATGTAGGCGAAAGCGAACCGGCAATGGCTTGTGCAATCGTGCCATTGAGTGTTACTGTTCCGTTGCCTGTCCCAAAACTGATGGCAGTAGCTGTGCCTGCGGTGGATACATTACCGGCAAACGTACTATTGGTTGAATAAGAAGGCTGGAGTAAGCCAACGCCGGTCTGAATAAACGTAACATCGCTGTTAAAATGATCTGCCGTGGTAGCAGCCAGTCGTAAATATCCTGCACCACTACTGGTAATCGTTGTTACCCCGTTGAAAATATTGTTTCCAGTGCTGGCGTTATCCGTAGCTCCATTTTTTGTCAAAGTGGATGTGCTATTGAATTGACAGCCATTCAGAAAAAGTTGTGGAGAAACGAGATTGACGGCCCCGTTAAATGTGGAATACGGCCCAAGATAAGAGATACTCGTTCCGGTAAGTGTAAAACTTTGCGCAGTGGCACCGGACTGAACCATGCGTCTGAGGAGGAGCCTGCCGGCTGTAAACCCGGTGCCACCCACAGTAATGGTTTTGCCTGTTGCGAGGGTTGATGTTACTGCAGTTCCGGGGCCGTTTCCAAAAGTTACACCGGCAGTACCCGTACCATTAGTAGAGTTCACTATAATATTGCCATTGAACATAGTACCTGCTGCTTCGTCAGCAAGAGCCGTAAATCCAGTTCCCGTATTGGTTATAGTAAGATCTGCATTAAAAATATCCGCGGTTGTAAATCCCGTAGCAAAATAGGCGTTACTGGAATTTGCTAAAGCAGTAGCTCCATTAAACGTATTACCGCCATTGCCAAGATTATTTGTGTTTCCATTTTTTGTAAAAGACGCGGTACCATTATACGTAGCCCCATTCAGCAATACCTGGGGTGAGACGAAAGTTACGTTTCCGTTAAAGGTGGACGAAGGGCCTATCTGCAGAAGAGCGGTACCTGTCAGCGCTGTATTTTGGGCTGTAGCACCTGTTTGAATGAACCTGGATAATTTTAAGGTGCCCGTTGTAAAACTGCCTGCACCTGCATCAGAAATGGTATATCCGGCGGCCAGGGTCACCGAGCCAGAAACGTCACTAAATACGATGCCCCTTCCATTAGTGGAGGACACAATGACATTTCCATTGATCGTCACATTCCCATCATTCGAAATGACGATTCCTGAAGCCGCATTCAAATTCGTACAATTAAGTGTCAGGTTCCCATTGAACGTTGCGGTTGATCCGGTGTTACGGGCAATAATAGTATTGAGACTTACTGTATTACCGCCGTGATTGATTGTTGTGTTTCCATTGAACTGATTTCCTACCGAACTTACACCGATCTGTATCCGGGAAGCTCCGGTGATGTTGACTGTTAAATTTGCGTTGAAAATTTCGGGAAGGGTGTTTCCTAAATCCAGGGATCCGGAACCACTGTTTACAAGAGTTGTGACTCCGTTGTAGATATTGCCTCCGGTACCTACAGCAGTGGCACCTCCGTTTTTGGTAAGGCTTGTCGTATTATTAAATGTGCTGCCATTCAGGTATAAATTATTTGAAGTTGCATTTACAATTGCGCCAAATACAGTACCTGCGAAGGTGGTCGTTGCTCCTGTTGCTGTTGCTGTTCCGTTATTAATTATTCCTGAAGTATAAGTAGCGATGCCTGTAGTGGTTAACGTAAAAGTATTTAGATCAAGGGTTCCGGAGGTCATCGTAAAGTTAGTAACACCGGTACTAACGCCTGAAGTAACAGTAGCTGAAGGCGCATTTATTATAAGATTATAGTAGGTTGCATAAGCACCAGGCAGCGTCATCGTTGATCTGACATCTATTGTTCCTGCACCGGGCGTAAAAGTTAAATTAGTGGAAGTCCATGTGCCCCTAATGACAAGCGTTCCTCCGTTGGTCATATCAAGTAGTGCACCGGTAACTGCCCCTGCACTAACATTGGTAACATTCAGCCGGTTGGTTCCACTGGCAGCCCAGTTAAGGGTACGGGCAGTTCCTGATCCGATAGTAAGTGTTCCGTAAGCAACATTATCGGTACCCGCATTATTATCAACTGTGCAGGCTCCATCAATAATAAGATGTTCCCCGGCAACAGGCAAAGTTCCACCCGTCCATCTGGCTGCAGTACTAAAATTGCCGGTTCCGGTAAATATTTTAGTGGATTCTCCTAATTGGAAATCGCCGAATGCCGTCAAACCTGTTGCCTGTGTAGTGGTTGAAGTTTTGGTTCCAACAGTCGGGTATGTCCATCCTGCATTGTAGCCACCTACAATAAAATTTCCCGGCGTTGCTCCGGCATCAAGGTCTCCTGCTACAAATGTAAATGTAACATCACAAGTTGTAAAAAATACCCCGCTATTGGTTAGCGTCCAGTTTCTATTCGCCGTGTAAGATGGGTTGATAGTAGAAGTTCCGATATTGGCATGATCGCCAGAAACAGCACCGGCTACGAGATCCCCGGCTGTGGTAACACTTGCGAACGCAACCGTTACAGGCGTATAATTGGTGGCGCCACCAATCTCGAATGTTTTACTGGTTGCTCCTGTGGCAATATTTTTTTGAAATTTGCCAAACACATGGCCGCTGGTCCTCGATACGGAGGCAGTAGAGGAACCTGTTAGAGTGAAAGTATTTGTTGCAACTATTCCGCTGCTGAGTGTAAGGATACCGCTATGGGTAACGTTCCACCACAGCGTAACCCCTGCGGCATTGTTGATAGCAAGGTTATTGAAAGTGGCTGCCCCTATGCCTTGTAGGGCACTTCCATTGAAGGTTACAGTGCCGCTGTTATGAGTGAATGTACCAAAGTTGGAAAAATTACCAGCTAAACTCATTGTAGCCGAAGTGGAAGTAAATGTACCTGCGTTAATATCCAGGTTTTGTATAGTTACAGCCTGGTTGGTAAAACTTACTGTATTGGCGCCAATCTTGGTTAGAGAAAGCGCTCCGGGTGTGTTGGGGATTACACCGGAAAGCGTGAGGTTCTGACCTTCCAAAACCCCATTCGTAGTGCCACCAACGTTTAGATTGTATGAAGTACTTACTGTTGCATTGCTTATGGTTGAACTGATGGTGCGTGCCGAGCCATAACCATCCAATCCTGAGTTAGTTGCAGTGACAGTAATGGGGCGACTAAAAGTGGCAACATCGCTTTGAATAGTGCCTCCATTTAGATTTAAACCGCTGGCATTGTTACCAAATGGGCCATTGGTGGAAGCAACTACTGTGTTGTTAGTGGCTCGTAGAATACCGGCGGTTACAGTAGTTGAACCTGTATAAGTATTTAATCCACTCAAGGTCCATGTACCCGCATCAGTTTTTGTAACCGTAGTAGAGGCGCCGGAAATAACATTTGTTACACTGCCACCTGCTGCACCAGCCAGGGTTAAACCAAATCCCCCACCAGTAATAGTTCCTGATACAGTTAGGAGACCTGCTACGCCGGCAATGCTTGCGGTACTTCCAAGCGTAATTGCCCCCGAACAGGTTGCTGTTGTTACGCTGCTGTTGGTAATTGCCCCGCCTCCGGAAATACCCGTTCCGTTAATCGATGATATAGCTCTGGATATGCTAAAACCATTTAAGTCCAGGACTCCACCACTGTTAATTGTTATATTACCGCCAGAAGTGTTAAGAACATCATTAGCTCCAAATTTTACAGTAGCACCAGAGTTAATAATTAAACCATTAGTCTTATTCCCAGAATTAATAGTCAATGTTAAAACACTGGCCCCAGCTAAGGTTAGGTTGCCACCACTCCATTGAACCATGCCGGAAAGAATAATAGGGTTATCAACTGTTATCGTTACTGCTGACCACGTATCAAACTGACAAGCAAAATTTGCGGTGGTGGAAGAACTGTTAATGACGGCTCCTCCTCCGGAAATACCTGTTCCGTTCATTTCTACATATTCATTGGTGGTATAGCTTGTTCCGTATAAATCAAGTACTCCGTTTGTATTAATAATGCTACAATTATTAAGAGAGGATGCGGTAGCTGCGCCTAAAGCATTATTTGAACCTATCCTTAAAACACCGTTAATAATGGTTTGCCCCGTATAAGTATTGTTTCCCGAAAATATTACTCCACTGGTTCCGGCTATAGTTACGCTTGCATTACTGCCCGTAAAGCCTCCGGAAATAACTCCGGAAAGAACAATTGCGTTAGTAGCGGTTATTTGTGCGGCGTTGGCAGCGCTAAGTGTTATATTACCTGCATAGGTTGCTGTGGTAGCATTGCTATTGATCAATACGCCACCACTCGAAATTCCGGTTCCCGCTATTGTTAGGGCCTCTGCACCGGAATAATTTATTCCGTTTAAATCAAGTACCGCCCCATTGCTAACAGAAGTTGCCCCGGCTGTTGTGCCTAAAGCGCTGGTACTGCCCAGTTTTAGTGTGCCTGCGGCAATAGTCGTTGATCCTGTATAGGTATTAGTACCGGAAAGGGTTAATGCCCCTGTGCCGCTTTTGGTTAAAGCAATTGCACCGGTACCAATAACCCCGGAAAAAGTAGTCGATGTATTAAGGCTACCAACTGTCAAAGTAGGAGTTCCACTTGAACTAATAATGGTACCAGCTCCCTGTAAATCACCAGAGGTCATATTAAAACTAACAAGTTGAAGGGTAGCGGAAGAAACATTTAAGCTTCCACTCACAGTAGTATTTACGGCAGTTGTAACAGTCGCGGAAGAATTCACTGTAAGATTCTTATAGCTTGCATAAGCAGAAGGCAAGGTCATTGTTGATTGGATCTCAATGGTACCTGCACCTGGGGTAAATGCCAGGTTAGGTGAGGTAAATGTACCACGGATAATTAAGGTTCCTCCATTGGTCATATCGAGTGTGCTGGCGCCGGCATCCGCACTAACATTGGAAACATTCAACCTGTTGGTTCCGCCGGCGGCCCAGTTCAAAGTTCGTCCGGTTGCTGTTCCTATTACAAGTGTTCCAAATGCTACGTTATCCGTACCCACATTATTATCAACCGTACAGGCTCCGTCAATAATAATATTTTCTCCTGCTATCGGTAAGGTTCCGCCCGTCCATCTCGCTGCAGTGCTAAAGTTTCCGGTTCCGGTAAATATTTTTCCGCAATAGGCTGCGCTTGCAACGTTTGTATAAGCAATGGCAGAAACACATCCGCTGGTAGTTGTTACCTGAACAGAATATACTCCTGCTTTTGCAGAGGTATAGGTTAGCGTTGGATTTTGTGAAGATGAAGTAAAACTATTCGGGCCTGTCCATGAATAGGTAGAACTGGCTACAGTTGTTGCAGTCAGGTTAAGCGGAGTACCGGAACATAGCGGTCCATTGTTTCCTGCACCATCCGGAGAATTGTATAAGGTAGATACTTCCGCGGATGTAAGCGCACGCTGATAAACCAATGCATCATCCAATGTGCCGTTAAAATAATAACTTGTAGGTACTGATGGCCAGAATCCAATATTGTCGTATCCAATCCTCCAGTAGCCCGTATAATTTTGAGAGACCGTATTGGCATTGGAAGCAACCTGTACACCGTCTATGTATAAAACCATACCCGCGGTGGTTGACATGGTAGCGGTAGCAAGATGCCAGGTATTATCATTATAAGATAAAGGAGAATTCACAGTAACTGTTGTTCCGGTATAAACGCCGAAATAAACCATGCCGGCATTGTTCATATAAATTTTTCGATCATTACTTCCACTTGATCCTGTCTGAGCATTTCCAAAACCTGCTAACATACCACCAGAAGTTGTAGCTGTTTTAAACCAAATTGAAACAGTGAAATTTGTAGGGTTTACGTAAGAGTTGGCAGTAGAAACATATTGCGAACTACCATCAAAACTATAGGCGCCGCTGGCAACACCGAACCGGTCTGAAGCTAGCGCGGGACTGTTTTGAAGCGTACCATTATTACTACCAGTTTCACTATATGCATTTCCATTAAATTTATAATTGCCGATTAGGTTAGCGGAAGGGATTTGCGATATATTTAATGAATAGCAAGTTTGCGCACCAACACTGTAGAATGTTGAAGGAGAATTCTGATTATTGTACTCCGTAAGAACCCACCCCGCAGATCTGCTTGCGCCTGCAACACGTGCCTCATCAATAGTTCCGTCAAAATCCATGTTGACATTTGCGTTGCCGTGTTTACCAATAAATGTATTTGTTCCACCGCTGGTGTAAACAGGTGCTGACGCATTGGAGCCTGTGGCAACCTGCACTCCGTCAACATATACCTTTTGCGAATGGCCGACGTTATCGAATGTATAAGTGACATAATGCCAACCGGTGCCCGCATAGTTAATTCCGGACGCCGTAGTGCTCCACACGCCTGAACCATTGTAAACAACGCCAGATGTTTTGTTTGCACCCGCTTCGTCGTATCGCAATACGCTGTTGTCGCCCATACTGATGATCTCTGCGCCATTGGGGTCGGGGGTGGTAAGCGTTGCCCATGCACTTAATGTAAAACTGGTGGGCGAGCCCATAAGGCCATTGATTTGAATAAAGTCAATGCCATCTGATCTTACAAATCCCCTTCCTCCGGAAATTTTTCCGGTTGCGGCTATTGTTCCGGTATTTGTGCCATTGTAAGCATTGGAAGTCGCGTCAGTAAAAACGGTGTTCATGTGATATACCCCTTTGAAGGTAGCATCCCATGTTCCTGTAATATTCTGCTGGGCCCCTGCAGCCGCATTACCGTAATACATGTAAATAACAGTATTGGCAGTAGATGAAAGGCTGGGAATTTCAACCCAGGCAACAATTGTCCCCGATGCACTGGTATAGCTTTCTATTTCATGATCCAGTTTTGTGGTACCGTCAGATAAAGTAAAAAGAATATCGTTGCCACTGGCTAAAGCCTTGGTTTGAAGATCAGCATCCGCCCTGCTTATGAGCGCAGGGAAATTTGTGTGTGGGCCGGTACCTACTTTCGTATAATCAATGGTAATAGCCTTGCGGTATAACCAACTGCCATTGTACCATGCTTGCGCCTGTAGGCTTGTTGGTAAAAAGGATACGAGCAAAAAAGAAAGAAGTAAAATTGCCGTTAGCCGGTATAGAGTATTAAGTTTCGCAGTATTAACCACATCGATACTTTGTTTCTCCCGGGCCGGTTTCCTTACTGTCGCGTCACTTACCACAGGATCCGGATAAACTGCTATTGTAAGGTTAAGGTAGGTTTTCTTCATCAATTTTGTTTTAACATAGGATGGGTATAGATGCAACGAAAAAGGCTTCTAATTAGTGTTGAATCAGCTATAAAAAGAAATAATAATCGTTTAAGTAGAATAATGACTACCATTTTGCGGCTACTTATGGACAGCTATTTGTAGTATTATGAAATGCATAAAAAAGTATGAACCGATTAAACGATTGCCAATACTGATCAATAACGAGGAATGCTAACCGGCCAATAGAAATAACTTTATGAAATAATGGCCTCCGCAAAACAGGGAATTACAACTCAGAAAAAAATGGCTATGGTATGAATTAAAAATATGGGCACAACAAGACCGAAAAAAAAATTGCCCGACCTGGGCTATTAAAAATTTAATATATCTTAACGTTGTAATGAAATCATTGTAAATTTTAATAAACTTAAATATGCCTGTAACTGCCTATTCATCCCCTTCACCTTTATCCAACAAAAAATTATATACCATTCTTAAGGCAACCTTGATAGCTGGCTCTCTTGATATCATTTTTGCACTAACGCAGTTTTATATAAAAACTCAAAAAAGTCCTGTATTGGTTCTCAGATACATTGCCAGTGCGGTTTTTGGTAAGTCTGCCAATAACGATGGCGCTGTGATGCCTGCAGTTGGCCTGTTATTTCATTACCTGGTCGTACTTGGTTGGGTGACAATTTTCTTTTTAATATATCCCAAAATAATACTGGTTATTAAAAACAGTATTGTTGCGGGGCTTTTGTATGCGATTGTAATTTGGTTGGGAATGAGTTTTGTTGTGTTGCCTTTAACCCTTGTGCCCAGTCGATCTCTCCAAATACAACAGGCCTTAATAGCCATCCTCATCCTTATGGTAGCAATTGGGCTTCCGCTAGGATTGATCATGAAAAAATATTATCAACGACCACAGTGAAGCATATAATTTCCGCAAGTGTCTCCGTAATTTTATACCTGCCTAAACATCCTGCTTATTAAATTATGTTTCGCTTTTACAACGCTAAATAATTTTAGATATGCTACAGGTAATATCACCTTACGATCAACGCTTAATTAAAGAAATTCCACTTGCTGGTAAAGAGCAGGCCTACTCCGCACTTACACAAGCGTATAACCTTTTCAGTGATCCGGCTACATGGCTACCTGCATGGCAAAGAATCGAAATACTTGAACGCACAGTTGCCATCATGCAGACAAAAGTGGAAGAATTAACAATGATGGCCGCGGCGGAAGGCGGTAAGCCCTATATTGATTCAAAAGTGGAAGTTGAAAGAGCGATCAACGGAGTTAAACTGGCGGCTCAGCATATTGGCCACTTGGTTGGAGAACAGATACCAATGGGCATCAATAAAGCATCGGAAAACCGGATCGCCTTTACAATGAAAGAGCCTATCGGCGTAGTGTTTTCGATTTCCGCTTTCAATCATCCCTTAAACCTTGTTATTCATCAAACCGTAACCGCTATCGCGGCGGGCTGCCCGGTTATAATAAAGCCTGCTTCTTCCACTCCCCTGTCTTGTCTCAACTTTGTTGAAATATTAAAAGAAGCGGGATTACCCGAACGATGGTGCCAGGCCATTGTTTGTACAAACGAAGTGGCGCAAGAACTGGTCCGCGATTCAAGGATCAATTATCTTTCATTTATAGGCTCTGCAAAAGTTGGATGGCACCTGCGCTCAAAACTGGCGGCGGGCACAAGGTGTGCCCTGGAACATGGTGGTGCAGCACCCGTGATTGTTGAGAAAGATGCAGACCTGGCAACATTGATACCAGCATTATTAAAAGGCGGCTTTTATCATGCAGGCCAGGTATGCGTATCTGTGCAACGTGTGTTTGTTCATACAGGTATATGCGATGCAGTAGCGCACGAATTGGCAGCAATGGCCAATAAACTGATCGTAGGTGATCCGCTTGACAAAAGCACAGAAGTCGGTCCGCTGATAAGGCCGGCAGAAGTTGACCGGGTAGAAGAATGGGTAAATGAAGCGGTTGAAAAAGGCGCTCAGTTATTATGCGGTGGTAAAAGGATCTCTGCAACTTGTTATGCCCCAACAGTGCTGTTAGATCCTCCAGGCGATATTAGAGTTTCAATGCATGAAGTGTTCGGTCCCGTGGTTTGCATTTATCGTTATAGCGACCGGGAAGAAGCTATTCGTATTGCAAACAGCTTAAACCTTCATTTCCAGGCTGCTGTATTTACAAAGGATCTTGATGTGGCGCTTGATTGTGTTAAGAAGTTAAACGCAACTGCTGTAATGGTAAATGACCATACAGCTTTCCGGGTAGACTGGATGCCGTTTGGCGGAAGGGATGCTTCAGGATTGGGCATGGGTGGCATCCCTTATACAATGAATGAAATGACAAGAGAAAAATTGGTGGTAATTAAAAGTGCAGTGTTGTAGTGGTAAGACGTTATTCTATCAACGATAAATAAAAAAAATCATTTGCAATACTGAGAGAACATAGGAGTAAATTTGCCGTTAAAATTTAATAATAAACTCACATGGCGACAACAAAAATTACAGTAAACAGTAACGGATCATTGAAAGTAGATGGAGATTTTGAGATCGTTGATAAAAATGGCAATGAATACAGTTTGGGAGGAAGAACGATCATCAGCATTTGCCGCTGTGGCTTATCTGCCAATAAACCTTTTTGTGATGGATCTCATAAGGGACATTTTGAACATGAAGCAGTTGCCTTCAACCTCGAGCCAAAAATACAGCCCTGATCTTGTGGCGGCGGTTTTCAAATACATTCAAATTGAGACAAGTTTTAAATCTATAATCATCTTTTTGCATGAATAGAATTGACAGGTTGTTTGGTATCCTTACACAATTGCAGTCTAAAAAATTTGTTCCCGCTGAAAAGATCGCAGAAAGATTTAAAATAAGTATCCGTACGGTTTACAGGGATATTAAAGCTTTGAATGAACAAGGTGTGCCCATAAGTTTTGAGCAAACCAAAGGGTATTTTATTGTAAATGGATATTTTATTCCACCAGTAGCTTTTAGCTCCGATGAGGCGAATGCTCTTTTGCTAATGGAATCCGTTGTACATGCTTTTACAGATCAATCCATTCAAAAGCATTACACCAATGCAGTAGAAAAAATAAAAGCCGTGCTGCGGCATTCACAAAAAGAAAAGCTGGAGAAACTTAACCAGAATATTAAGTTGCAACTCCCACCCTGTTTTACCAATAATTACGAATACCTCTCTTTACTGCAAAATACCATTTCAGGTAGGACAATCATTTTGTTTGATTACAAAAATAACAAAAGCGAGGTGAGCCAACGACGGGGAGAACCTATCGGGTTGATATTTTACGCAATGGCCTGGCACCTGATCGCATGGTGTCATCTCCGCCAGGAGTATAGGGATTTTAAAGTAGCCCGTATTTTAAAGATCAGTGATACCGAAACTCCGTTTGAAAAAACGGACCATATCGACATAAACGATTACATGAAGTTGCTACCCGTGCACTATTAATATTTATTTTTCAGTAACAAAACAGACTGCCATAGGGTTGTCAGCGGGCTATATTTTCTTTGTATAAACAAAAACAAAATTTATGTCAATGATTCAAACGTTCTTAAAAGAATTAGAAGCTGAAGCAAAAACCACCCGTAAAATGTTGTCGATAATTCCTGGCGACAAATACCAATGGAAACCCCATGAAAAGAGTATGACCATTCAGCAGCTCGCAAACCATATTGCTGAATTACCTACATGGATAAAAATGACTTTGAATACCAGTGAGCTTGATTTTGCAGCCAATCCTTATCAGCAAACACTCATCAACTCTACACCAGATTTGCTGGAGTATTTTGAAAAAAATCTTGCAGAGGGAAGAACGGCATTAGAGAGTGCAAGGGAAGAGCAATTAGACGAACCATGGACACTGCGGAATGATGAACAAATTTACAGCACAGAGCCAAAGGCCGATGTTATAAGGATGTCGCTGAACCAGACCGTACATCACCGGGCTCAACTGGGAGTTTTTCTGCGCCTGCTTGATATACCAATTCCGGGAAGCTATGGCCCAAGCGCTGACGAGACATTTTAATTGGTTTAAATAGCGAAGGTCTACATCTTGATAATTTAAAAAGATGTAGACCTTTATTTAACACTGAAAATAATCACACTAACATTTATCTACTCTAGTTTTCCTTCTTTGTTTATCAATTGGAAAAATTGGTTGAGGTTAGCTCCAGTTGCTTCTTCAAAAGCTGCTTTCATATCTTCCGGTTGCGGGTGCTTGTCCCTCCATTTATTAAAATAATTTTTTATCGCAAGATCAACCTTATCCCTTCCCACTGTAGACTCGAGCAGGTACATCCATACCGCGGTTTTCAAATAAGATACAAGACCGTACTCCTGGCTGTCACCAAATTTTTCCGCAGAAGTTTCCATTGCCGTCTGCATCGGAATTTCCTGCAAAGAATGATAAACAAGCTCCTGGAATTTATCGACCGGCAACGACTTTAAAGACGCTGGTAATGATTCGCCAAAAACGGAATTGGCCCTGTATTTCTCTGCCTCGTAACGAAATTGAAAATAGCTATTGAGGCCTTCATCCATCCAGGTGTGCGCTCTTTCATTGCTGCCCAGCATACTCATAAACCAGTTGTGACCAACTTCATGCACAATCACTGCATCGAGCGTTTCGGCCTTTGCATCGGGACTTGTAATAAGCGTGACCATGGGATATTCCATACCGCCACTCGAATTATTTTTGGGACCTTCCACCACTTGTACTACCGGGTATTCATAGGTACCGATCCATTCACTATATTTTCTTACACCATCTTTTATGTAATCAATACTGTTGTTCCAAATGGTTCCTTTCTTTTTATGGTAATAACTAAATGCATCAACTACAGTTCCTGGTGATAATTGAATCGTGTCATATTCAATTACAAATTCTTTATCAGCAAACCAGGCGAAGTCAGGCACGTTCGTGGCGATGTATGTAAGCGTTTTTGAGGCTTTAGCATTTGCAGGTTTATACATCGCAGGCTTATCATTCCTTGAAGCAGTATTTTGGGCGCCAATCGTTTTATAGGATGTAAGTTCATCCGCATTTTGCAACACACCAGTTGCGCCGACAATATAGGAAGATGGCAGCGTGATATTTACTTTGTAAGAACCATACTCGCTATAAAATTCACCCATATCGAGGTAAGGAAATTCGTGCCATCCATCTTTATCAAATACAGCAGGTTTCGGATACCACTGGCAAGCCATGAACTCTCCATCTGCATAGCCTGATCTTGAAAAATAAACAGGAAGCTTTACTACAAACGGTGTGCTGATGGTTACGGAATCACCGGGTTTTAAGGGTACAGGTAAAAGCACTTTGATAATATCAATATTGCCACCCGGATGCGGTTCTGTCATCGCTGATTTACCCTCAACTGAAAACGCAAGTTGCTCAATCGAACCCCTTGAAAAATTTTCTAATTTTTTCTTTCTTTCGGCATCATTCATTATTTGTTTCATTAAAGCTGTTGAATCATCCTTTATAAGCATTAGGCCAAATATGGAACCAGATAAAATTTAGAGTTGCAGGTGAATTATTTGTGTATACAATTGACTCTACACCCGTTAGTGTTTTGTCCTTATCATTCAACTCGGTGCTGATGGTGTAGCTAACATGCTGCTGCCAATATTTATCCTGGGCAAACAAACGGGCGCCAATAAATAAGCAGGCAGTGATCATTATTAATTTCATAAAGTACTTTCTTTGCAATATAATATTTCCCGGTAAATAAAGACTCACTATTAACCTGGGTATAAAAGTCTATGAATGACTTAACAAAACAATATAATTTTTTCAATGATGACGAAACTTTCCGTTAATATCAACAAGATCGCAACGTTGCGCAATAGCCGTGGCGGCAATAACCCCGACCTGGTGGAAACAGCTTTAGATATAGAGCGCTTTGGAGCAAATGGCATAACAGTTCACCCGCGCCCGGATGAACGCCATATACGTTATGCAGATGTATATGCGCTGAAAAAAGTGTTGACCACCGAACTGAATATAGAGGGCAATTGTACAGAGCAAAAATTTGTTGACCTGGTATTAGCCAATCAGCCCGTACAGGTAACACTGGTGCCGGATGCACTGGGTCAGATCACTTCTAACCATGGCTGGAATACCATTGAACACAAGGAATTCCTTATCCAAATGATTAGTATTTTCAAAAATGCAGGAATCCGTACGTCCATTTTTGTAGACCCGATCATTGAAATGGTGGAAGGCGCAGCAGCTACCGGTACAGATAGGATAGAGCTTTATACTGAAGGATATGCTAAACAATATGATGAAGGAAGAAGGGAAGCAGCGATTGCTCCTTATATCGCAGCGGCGGAAAAAGCGAACGAACTGAATTTAGGTATCAATGCGGGCCATGATCTCGACCTGCAAAACCTACAGTTCTTTGCAAAGAATATTCCCGGTTTGCTAGAAGTTTCCATTGGCCATGCACTTATCTGTCATGCCCTTTATTTAGGTTTGGAAAATACGGTACAGTTGTACAAAAGGCAATTGCAAACATAAAAAAATCCTCCCGATTTAACCCGGAAGGACCTTTGTATAACCCATCGAATAAGTTAACCTAAATATGCTTTTAATGCGCCACTATAGCGTGCCTTTTGCAGGCGTTTAATTGCTCTTTCTTTTATCTGGCGAATACGCTCTTTTGTGAGATCGTACTTCTGCCCTATCTGCTCGATGGTAACGCCATTCTCACCGTCCAAACCAAAATACGCGTTTACAATCTCTGCTTCTCTTGGACTTAGAGATTTTAATACCCGGCGAATCTCGTTCCTCAAAGAATCATGCATTACATCTTCATCTGTATCATCACCACCTTGCAAAAGGTCGCCCATTGCCACATCTTCAGCTTCATGCACAGGTGCGTCAAGGGAAGTGTGGCGTGTATTACTTTGGAAAATATTGTTGATCTCCGTTTCACTCATCTCCAGTAATTCTGCTAATTCTTCGGTAGATGGTTCACGCTCATGCTCCTGTTCAAAAGCCATGTAAGCTTTGTTCGCCTTATTGTAAGTACCTATCTTGTTTTGTGGCAAACGAACCAACCTTCCTTGCTCCGCCAAAGCCTGCAATATAGACTGGCGAATCCACCATACCGCATAAGAAATGAATTTAAAACCCTTTGTTTCATCAAAACGTTGTGCTGCTTTTATCAACCCGAGGTTACCCTCGTTGATTAAATCACTAAGAGAAAGGCCCTGATGCTGGTACTGCTTTGCCACGGATACCACGAAACGTAGATTGGCCTGTACCAATTTGTCCAATGCCCGCTGATCTCCCATTTTAATTTTTTGAGCAAGGATAGTTTCCTCCTCGGGAGTAATCATAGAGATTTTGGAAATTTCCTGCAGATATTTCTCCACCGCTTGTGAATCACGGTTGGTTATCTGCGTTGCGATCTTAAGTTGCCTCATTGTATTATATTAATTACAAAATATTTTACGTTTTAGGAGAGACTTTGTTGGAGTAACAATGTAAAAAAATGGTTAATCTACAAATTTTATACTAAAAAATAGTTGGCAAAGTTACTAATCTTATCTTGTATTTCATAGTGATAAGACAAAAAAGCCGGAAAAACAATTGTTCCAAAAAATGGACAACTCTAATATCTGTATACAATGCACTGGTGCTGATTTTCATGAGTGTCATTTATTTTTTCAAATGCAAGAAGCGTGCTTAACCTCATTATTTTCGAACACTCATTTCTTATATTTGCCAGATGACTATCGACCTGCGTTCTGATACTTTTACAAAGCCTTCACCTGGCATGCTGGAAGCCATGTATACAGCGCAGGTGGGCGATGATGTTTTTGGGGAAGATCCTACTGTAAATAAACTGGAGGCAATTGCGGCAGAAATGTTTGGTATGGAGGCTGCAATATTTTGCCCGAGCGGCACCATGACCAACCAGATAGCAATCAAATGTCACACCCAGTCGGGTGAGGAAGTAATCTGCGACCGGCTTAGTCATGTTTATATTTATGAAGGTGGTGGAATCGCTTTCAACAGTGGGTGCCAGGTAAAACCGATCGAAGGCTTCCGTGGAATGATCACTGCCGAACAGGTGCTCCAGGCCATCAATCCCGAAGATGTCCATAAGGCAAAAACAAGCTTGGTATCACTTGAAAACACTGCTAATCGGGGCGGTGGAAGCGTGTATGAAATGGCTGATATTGAAGATATTAAATTTGTTTGCCTCGAAAATAATTTGAAACTGCATTTAGACGGAGCAAGATTATTTAATGCACTGGTGGCCATAGGCCAAACACCCCTCCAGTTTGGTGAGTTATTCGACAGTATTTCTATTTGTCTAAGCAAAGGGCTGGGTGCGCCTGTGGGCAGTTTGCTTTTGGGCAAAGCTGATCTGATAAAAAAAGCAAGGAGGGTACGAAAGGTGTTTGGCGGTGGAATGAGGCAAGCTGGTTTTTTGGCTGCCGCGGGTATATATGCTTTGGAGAATAATATTGACCGTCTTGAAGAGGATCACATGCATGCAAAACAAATTGCCGAAGAGTTGCTCAAAAAAGAGTTCATAGGAAAGATAATGCCCGTTGAAACCAATATCCTCATATTTGAAGTAATAAAGCCCTATACGGCGAAAAGTCTTGCAGAAATTTTTGCACAAAATGAGATACTTGTTATTGCTATCTCCTCTACCCAAATACGCATGGTTACCCATCTTGATATTACTAATGAAATGCTAAAAAAGGTTGTTTCGGTCGTTAAGAATCTCTAATGGGAAATAAAAATGGAGAGTATGGCGTTGTCACCCAAACTCTTCATTATGCATGCACGAAAAATTGCCGCTATCCTGGTAGCCTTTACCATTTTACAATCTTGCCAAAAGGAAAAAAGCTCTCCTGTCTCGCAAACAAAAATAAATTTCATTTTCAGGTTTGATTCAACACAGGCAAGGCTTAACAATATCGGCCAGTCAGCAGTCATGCCGCCCGGGAATGCCGGCGAATCCCCGCGTTTCAATGCGATGAGTGCGCACTATGTGGAGTTAACGAAGGATCAGTTTACAGGGCTTGGGGCAGGAGCAGTATTGTACCATGCACCTGAAGTAGCGACCGGTGGAGCAAAGGCCATCGATTTCACAAAGGCCGTAGCTGTTGGGGACAATAAAGTTTTCCTCAGTGTGCCATTAAGCAGTTTACCGGCTGGCACCTATAATTGGTTGAGGGTTTCATTAGCCTATCAAAATTTTAATGTACATGTAAGTGGTCTGGGCCAAACGGTTGAAGCGACTATTGCATCCTTCATTGGGTTTAACACATATATACCAAGTTTTAAAGTAAAAGATTCTACAGTTATTGTGAATGCTAATAAAGCCCAGGGCTTTTGGGCAGTGGAAGCAAGCGCATTCGGAATAGGTATCTTACAAACTGGCCAGGCTCCTCCGGGTGCTACTACTGTTCCCAACCCGATATTTGCTACCTCTCCTATTCCCCAGGGTTCTTGTGTCGTTACGGGCCAACTGGCTACTCCATTAATAATTACCGGCAGCGAAACAAGTGATATAAATATCCAGGTTTCCGTTTCTACCAATAAAAGTTTTGAATGGAAAGATATAGACGGCAATGGAAAATTTGATCCATCAAATGGTGACCAGATTGTAGATATGGGTATCAGGGGGATGATCCCAAAGAAATTATAACGATACTTTAATCCTCATAAATTAATAGCAACCGTGGTTAATGACCACGGTTTTTTGTGCAACAAACTTTACCTTCGCGGTCATTTCATCTCATCAACAAAATACATCGTATGCTACCAAAAATTAACCCTACTACCACTAAGGCATGGCAACTATTAGAATCCCATTACGATGAGATGAAAACGGTACATATCAAAGATCTTTTTGCAGGCAACGCAAAGAGGTTCACCGAATTTTCCATAAGTAGGGAACGCCTCGTTTACGACTATTCAAAAAATATAATCACTGAACAAACGCTGCAACTATTAATACAACTTGCGAATGAGTGCCAACTTCCAGAGGCTATCAGGGCGATGTTTAACGGAGAAAAGATTAATGAAACAGAAAACCGTGCGGTGTTACATACTGCTTTGCGAAACTTTTCGGGCAATGCAGTTGAAGTTGATGGAAAAGATGTAATGCCAGATGTGCAGCGGGTATTAAAACAAATGCAAACATTTTGTTCAAAAGTTCACAGTGGAGAATGGAAAGGTTTCTCGGGTAAAAAAATAAAATACATCGTGAACATTGGTATTGGTGGAAGCGATCTTGGGCCTGTAATGGTGACCGAAGCATTAAAACCATACTGGGTGCAGGGCATACAAACTTATTTTGTAAGTAATGTTGATGCTACCGATATAAGTGAAACACTTAAAAAAGTGAATGCGGATGAAACCATTTTTCTGATCGCTTCAAAAACTTTTACTACACAGGAAACCATGACCAATGCACATACTGCAAGAGCATGGTTTTTACAAGCTGCAAATGATGAAGCCCAAATTGCAAAACATTTTGTAGCGTTAAGCACCAATGAAGCTGCCGTTGTAAAATTCGGGATAGCCGCAGAAAATATGTTTGAATTTTGGGATTGGGTTGGCGGAAGATATAGCTTGTGGAGCGCCATTGGCCTATCCATTGCATTAACGATCGGTTACACGAATTTCGAGAATTTATTAAGAGGTGCGCATGAAGCGGATAAACATTTCCAAACGACCGCTTTCGAAAAAAATATTCCTGTTATAATGGGGTTGATAAGTTTATGGTACATAAATTTTTATGGTACTGTTACCGAAGCCATACTTCCTTACGACCAATACATGCACCGCTTTTCCGCTTATTTCCAGCAAGGTAATATGGAAAGTAATGGCAAGTATATTGGACGTGATGGCAAAGAAGTGAACTATGCGACCGGGCCGGTTATTTGGGGGGAACCAGGCACCAATGGACAGCATGCCTTTTACCAATTGATTCACCAAGGTACCCAGGTGATACCATGCGATTTTATTGCGCCTGCCATTTCACACAACCCAATTGGCGAACACCATCAAATATTATTGAGCAATTTTTTTGCTCAAACAGAAGCGTTGATGAATGGCGCCGAGCATAGCGAGCCATTTAAAAGATTCAAAGGAAACCGTCCAACTAATTCTTTTTTAATGGCGGAGGTTACACCGTTCAGTCTTGGCGAATTGATCGCTTTATATGAGCATAAAATATTTGTGCAGGGGATCATCTGGAATATATACAGCTTCGATCAATACGGTGTAGAGTTAGGTAAAGTATTAGCGAATAAAATTTTACCCGAGTTAAAAACAGGTAGCGATATCAACAACCATGATTCATCAACAAATGGTTTGGTAAATGCATACAAATCGATGACTAAATAATTTCGGACTTCCTATTTTTGATGAAAGGGAAAAAAAATCTTGCTTTCTTCTACCCGATAAAAAAGTTTGGCATCGTTTTAGAAGATTGAAAATATAGAAAGAGTTGCGGCTTTTCAAAATGATATCAACCAAAGCTGCTCTTAATATTGATAGTTCACTATTCACGTCAGCTAAATAAAAAATATTTGCTGATTTGAAAATCAACCCTATCTTTATACCCTAATGATACTTTAACTCAAGTATCATACCTCTGACACAACCTTTTATAAAATACAGACTGCCCCCCGGTCTATAAAGTATTCTATAAAAATTCATTATCGATCTTTTGCTATATCCAATTGAACTTTGTTCTTTATCCGGATATTCTGTCTTAAACCTGTTACGTTTCCATCAATCTTATGATAAGGCGATGTCGTATGTAATCTGTTAACCAACAAATGTTAATCGGCCTAAAGCTTATCAGAGTATGAAAATGAAAATATTATTGGTGGATAAAAACAAGGCTATTTCTTTTTTAATTAAAACTTTATTGGAAAAAGAGTATGAGACCTTCCAGGTGCAGGATAGTTATTTTGCAATTAAAGAATTGCGTTCTAATAAAACTTTTGATCTAATCATTATTAGTCTTGATTCAAAATACGATGATAATTTCCAGTTGCTGCAACACATAAAGAGCAGCAGTTTGTTAAAACACCTACCCGTACTGGTACTGGCTAATGCTAATGATACAAACCTTGAAAATGAATGTGTGGAATCAGGTATTGAGGCGTATGTCGAAAAGCCTTTTGACCCTTTGATGTTTTTACAAAAAATCAAAGGACTTCTATCAATAAAACAGACAATTGAACCAATTAAAAAACACTTAAAAATCTTTAATCTTAATTTTTATTTCTGATAGATTATCCAACCTTCCTGTAAAAAAAGCCAACCTCTTAACTCAAACAAAAATTGCAGGATTATGGAAGGCAACAAAATGGATACAAGTAAATATTTACAATTAATTCACCATCCATCCGATAATATGGGAACTGGCGCTTGCGGCAGTACACTACTTTGCATTGGTAACTATCTTGAAAAAAATATCACTGGTTCCACTTTCAAATGCAATGTTATCGCGGAAAATTATCTACAGGCAAAAAGAATATTGAAAACCAAATTCAATAGCGGCACAAATTTACCAGACCTTATCATCATCAATCTTCCGCTTCTCAACGCCAACTTAGAAAACTTTACTGCCTTCTTAAAAAAATATAAAAGATGGAGCGGGATCCCAATCATCTATCATGAAGCCGCATTAACACCGGCACAATTAAATAGGCTTTCCAGTCAACACCTGGTGGATGATATTACCGACATCAATTTATTTGCCCACGAGCTAGAACAGAAAGCTGCCTTTCTGAAAAAGACCAAGAAGTTTTTAAATGATTCCATAATTACGGAACCTAACGCCCAGGAGAATGGTCAAAAAAATATGGCTTTTTACAATCCCCATTTTATAACCCGTCGTGTTCTCGACATTGTTTTATCATCAGCGCTGCTTTTATTGCTATCACCTTTAATGATCTTGATCATGATCCTAATCAAAATCGAATCGAAAGGACCGGCAATTTACAGGTCGAAAAGAGCAGGAAAGGGTTGCAGGATCTTCGATTTTTATAAATTCAGAACCATGTTTGAGGGAGCAGAGAATAAGGTGGCGGAAATGGAAGAACAAAACTTATACAGTAATAGCAATGAAGGCAATCAGCCATTATTTTTTAAGGCACTCAACGATGCACGCATTACCAAAGTGGGAAAGATCTTAAGAAATACCAGTCTTGATGAATTGCCGCAATTGATAAATGTGATTAAGGGCGACATGTCATTGGTAGGCAACAGGCCGTTACCGTTGTATGAAGCATCCACCCTTACCACAGATGCCTGGGCCGAGCGATTTATGGCGCCAGCAGGCATGACTGGCTTATGGCAGGTGCTCAAAAGAGGTAGAAAAGATGTGAGCCTCGAAGAAAGGCTTAATCTTGATATTAACTATGCACGTGATAACAACATTAGCAGAGATCTGTGGATACTTGCTAATACCCCGAAAGCTTTATTCCAAAAGGCTGACGTATAAATTTTACCGGTACTAAAATTCCTTCTACAAACTTCCAATAAGGAATACTATCTCACCCAATTGACTATTGCTTAAAGTAACGCAGGGATATGCAGTGGTATTTATTCTCGTAGGAATCTCCCCGTTTTCAACAAGTAGCAAAATACCCGCTAAGAAAATTAATGGGCTGGCAAAATCTATTAAGTCAGTATTGAAGAATGCCGGGAAAGAAACTATAAAAAGATTCCGATAAAATAAGTGGAGAAATTAAGGATTTTTTGGTGATACACAATTCACGAACATCACATAGCCCAGACGGTAGCACGATCCTCGTCAAGGATCTTGCCGCAAGAAAACCTATTAAAGCGATGAACAGGAATTGTTTAAATGATTATCGGGTGCCGGTTTGCCCGAAGAAGAAAACATTGTTTAATTAAAATGCCATGTTGTTCCTGTGAAGATTGATTACATCTTTTACAGCAATAATGTATTTTTCTGCATAACCCATTTCCCTTATTTCTACAAGCAATTGATTATTGGATATTTTATTGATCACTCTCCAAAAAATATTGTGATGAACTTTGTGTTCATCATTAAACAATATTTCGTCACCAATTTGAATATCATCAAAGTTAAAATGTCTCTTTTTCATTCAATGCGATTTTAGAATACATAAATCAAATAACAGACCAATCAGGCAGAAAAAACAATTTAATAACGATGGACTGCCGGAGCCAGCTAAAACGTGGAAAAAAGTTTTACAATTTCTTTCCCGTATTAAAACAAAACGTAATTGGGACTGTATTATTGGGCAACACCTTTAAAAAGTCGCTGGAGATACTTGGGAGAGCATCAAAAAAAATGTCTCAACTTCTGACGGTTGAGACATTAATATCTTAAAAAATGATTTAATTAATTACCACTTATCTACTTCTTCAGTACTTCCATTGTCAAGCGGAGCATTATTCTCGGGAGCCACAGTAACCGGGGCTTCAATTTCTTCAGCTAACGCAACAGGAGCTTTCTCTGTTTCAAAGTTCGTCGCGGGAGCAGTTGTTGTTTGTCCATCTTCTCCTTCGTACGGAGTATCATGGTTAAAAGCATCGAAATCAAAATCAGGCATCAACTCTGTTTTTACATAGTCCACTGCTTCACCCAGGCCCTTTATGAATTTGTTGAAATCTTCCTTATACAAAAATATCTTGTGCCGATCGTAACCCTCAGAATCAAATCTTTTACGACTCTCCGTGATCGTCAGATAGTAATCATTTCCACGTGTTTCTCTTACATCAAAAAAGTAAGTTCTACGTTTTCCTGCCCTGATGCGTTTGCTATAAACGCTTTCCATTTTTTTTTCGTTGTTTTCGTACGCCACAGTTGTAAAATTTTTAAGAATTAGTCCGGTTTACAAAATTATAAATTCAGGGCAAAGATATAGCTGTTTTTGAAATAGCAAAATATTCAAGGATATTTAGAAAAATACTAATTTTCGGTATGGCCCGGTAGCCGCCGCATTACTCATCATCGCTCCTGTTCCTGTTGCCTGGCGTACATTTCAGCGTAATAACCATTTTGGTCCAGCAATGCAGTGTGCGTCCCCTGCTCTACTATTTTTCCATCATCCATTACAATTACCTTATCAAATTCCAGCAAAGAAAAGATTCGGTGTGTAATGATCACAGCAGTTTTATCTTTCAGCCACTGGTTAAGATTGGTCAATATTTCTTTTTCTGTTTTGGCATCTACAGCGCTAAGGCAATCGTCAAAAATTACCAATTCGGGATTTTTGATCAATGCCCTTGCAATGGATATACGCTGTTTTTGTCCACCGCTTAATGTTACGCCACGCTCTCCCACCAGCGTTTGATACCCAAGCGGCAATCCTTCAATCTCATCATGAATGCTCGCCTGTTTTGCGGCAGCAATTACCTGCTCTTCGGTAACCTCGGTCATTCCAAAAGCGATATTATTCCGGATAGTTTCGCTAAACAGGAAAACGTCCTGGGGCACGTAGCTTATTTGCGTCCGCAAATAATTAAGATCTATTTTATTTACAGGTACATTATCAAATAAAACCATGCCCTGTTGTGCATCATACATACGAAGGAGCAACTGCGCAATGGTAGATTTGCCCGAACCTGTTCTCCCCACGATAGCAACTTTTTCGCCTGCTTTTATTTCAAGAGAAAAATCTTTCAACGCTTTTATCCGGGTATGGTTGTAGGTAAATTCAACATTTACAAACTGGATACTACTGTTAAGCCGCGGGTGCAACGGCGCCTCTGGTTGTACAATGGCAGAAGAAGTGTGCAAAAATTCGTTCACCCTTTTTTGGGAAGCTGCTGCACGTTGCGTCATACTCGCAGTCCACCCGATAGCGCTCACCGGAAAAGTAAGCATCTGTATGTATAAAACAAATTCAACAATGGTACCAACGCTTGCATCTTTCACCCCATTTACAACATCAAGCCCGCCCGCCATAATTGTGATGAGAGTACTAACGCCGATTAGCAACGCAATGCTGGGAAAATAGATAGCCTCTGTTTTTGCAAGTCCAAGTGCGTTCTTTTTATATTCCTCGCTATTGGCCGCAAAAAAGCCGATCATTGCCCGTTCCTGCACAAAAGATTTAATGACCCTGATGCCGCTATACGATTCCTGGGCATTGGTGGTAAGATCACTTAGCAATGCTTGAATACGTTCACTTTTTTTGTTGATGATCGTATTTACAAAATAAATGGTAATGGCCAGGATGGGCAAAGGTGATAAGGCAATCAGGGTAAGCTTGGGACTTGCCTGTATCATAAAATAAATACTAAAAACAAGCACTGCTGCAAGGTTGATAAAATACATGAGGGCCGGGCCTGTGTACATCCGGATTCGGCTGATATCTTCGGAGATACGACTCATGAGATCGCCGGTGCTGTGTGTTTTGTAAAAGCTGGTATCGAGTTGCTGGTAGTGATTAAACACCTGGTTTTTTTGACTGTATTCTATCAGCCTGCTCATTACAATGATCGTCTGACGCATCAGGAACATGAACAATCCACTTATCAGTGCAAGCACCAATAACGTAATGCCACACCACAATATCTTTTGGCTAAAGCTCTGTGCTTCCAGGGCGGTGATGATACGCTGAACTAAAAAATCATATTGTTTTTCATGCTGGGATGTGGTGTATGCAACGGCCGGCTGCTCTGCTTTGTGCACCACGGCATTCACAACATAGCCCGTTAGTTGCGGCGCAAGTATCCGGAAGTAGTTGGTGAGAATAATAAAAATAATTCCTAATAATAATCGGGAACGGTATCTCCAAAAAAAAGGATGGAGGGCGGCAAGATGTTTCATTCAACGCAAAAATAGTTAAAATATTACCGCTGTTACGAGTTTGTAAAGGTCAATTTATTCATGTCGCTGATATAATCCTTGCAAGATTTTGCAAACGAAACCGCAGGCTATTCTCCTACTCTTCCATAAATCGCAACAACCCATTTTTTAGGGAGAAAACGGACGACAGCAGCCGATATTTTAGCAAGCGTGCCAGGCACGATCATCATCTTTTTTTGAAAAGTTTTTTCTACCGCAATTTCTCCAACCCTCGCAGGCGACACAGCCATCCGCATTCCAAACCAGCCAAGCTTTTTCTTGGTATCCTTTACGATCTCCGGTTTTGTAAATACCGGGCCCGGACTAAGGCAGCTCACGCTGATATTTTTATCCTTCAACTGGTAACGAAGCGAATAGCTAAAAAATACAACCGCCGACTTAGTGGCGGAATACAAATTTTTTATTGGGATGGGTGCAAAGCCAGCCATACTGGCAACATTTAAAATATAAGATGGCGCACTCTTTTCAAGCAATGGCAACAAGGTAAGAGACAGCGCCATACACGATTCCACATTTAACCTGACCATGTACCGCAATGTATCCAGCGGCAAAGACAGGTAATCCTTTTCGCCGCCATAGCCTGCCACATTGCAAAGCATCTTTAAGCGGATATTTTTTTCTATGCACCATTTGGCAATTTCTTCTGCTGCTTCATTTCTCGAAAGGTCGTGTGCCAGCACCTCTACATGCACCTGGTATTTTGATTCAAGTTTGTTTTTTGCAGCCAGTAATGTATCCATGTGTCTTGCAATTAAAATTAAATTGAAACCTCTTTTAGCCAGCGCCTCTGCAATAGCAAAGCCAATGCCCTTGCTACCTCCCGCCACTAAAGCATAATATTGGTTAGTATCTGATATTGGCCGGATAAAAGCCAATTGCTCTACAGCGCTTTGTTCGCCTTTTTGTTCAAACAGGTCGTTAACCCGCGGTTCAGATAAATGGTAGGCCATCTGTCCTTTACCAATTACAAATAAAATAGACAGAAATAAGAACATGCATACTTTTTTCATAAAAGAGAAGTATTAATTTGGAACGTTCAGTACTGTCACTGCAAATGTTCAACCAATTTAATTTATGTGTTACTGAAATAAGTTTAAGAGTATATCTTGTAATACGCTGATCAATTATTATAAGTTGCTTGCCGGCCCGGCGGATCGATAAATTTGTAACCGTTTTAAAAAATTTAGTTATGACAATACCCGATCAATACAACCGCTTAATGCCTTACCTGGTAATTCCGAATGCATATAAGTTCATTGATTTTATGAAAGTGGTATTTGGAGCGGCAGAGCAAATGGTAGCGCCCAGGAGTGAAGGTGTGATCATGCATGGCGAACTGCGCATTGGTGATAGCGTAATAATGTTTGCAGATGTTACAGAAGATATCTCCGCCCGGCCTGCCGGCATTTTTATTTATGTAGATGACCTGGACGAGGTGTATAAAAAGGCGTTGGCTGCCGGGGCAACTTCTACTATGGAACCAACGCAGCAATCTTATGGCTATACCTGCGGGCTAAAAGATCCGTTTGGTAACGACTGGTGGCCGGTAGAAATTCCAAAAGAGAAATAGCATTGGCAACAAATAAAACTGCCATCATTTAAGATGGCAGCAAGACTATTGAAATGATTTCCTTTTCAAACATAAAAGCATATTCCTAAAGGGCACCCATTTGTTTAAGGAATTTTTCTGAATTGGCTCTAACATTTGCAGGCGGGTTCATGTCAAGTGATTTCTTAAAATAAATGATCGCATTCTTTTTATCTCCTTTTGTAAAGTAAGCCTCGCCGAGGCTATCCCAGGTATTGGGACTTTTGGGAAAGCGTTTTGTATTTAGTTCAAGATATTGAATTGCTTTTGCATGATCGCCGGCAGTCAAAAATTGGTAGCCATAAAGGTTCAGTTCGTTTTCTGTCGCGATCGCAATGGCATCGTCCATTATTTTTGCAGACTCGTCTGCCTTCCCCAATTCTTTTAATAACCCCGCTTTTACGCTTAACGTGTTGAAGCTTTTGTTTTGAGCAATAGCCTGGTTTATCCAGGTAAGCCCTTGCTCCATACTTGTCTTATTTTGCAAAGCATAATTGGCGGCGGACGCAAATCCCTGCCAATTGAATCCCACGGGCCCTTTCAATTCGTCCGCTGCATTTGCAAGCACAATCTTGTCTACGTCAAATTCAATTTTCACAGGAAACTGTTTCTTCTCCCAGTTCAATACCAGGTTGGCAGAAGTTTTAGTAACGTCAGTAAAATCATAGGTCAGTAATTCAGTAAAAGGCGTCTCATTCAATTTTATATTTGACCTTAAAACATCTTGCTTATCGGTATAAAAAAAGCTTCCCCAGGAACGGCTATCTTTTGACAAAATCACCTCTCCCGAATTATCCTTATTCACTACAAAGAACAATCCGTATACACCGGCAGGCACTTCCTTCCCTTCTACTTTTGCATCATGTGAAAAACTGATAGTAGTATTTTCATTGGCGCCGGCTCTCCATGGCGCTGAATTGCCTGCTCCAAAAGCCTGCACATTCCATCCGTAAGGAACAAGATTGCCCCACACTTCGCGTTTTTTTACTGATGGGCGAGAATAGTTAACAGAAACAACAGATATCCCAATGGTTTGAGACACGGTTGCAGCAGGACTTGGGACACGGGGCGCTTTTATTCCCTGGCATTTTGAATTAACTGAGAAAACTGTAAGCAGCAGTACCTGTGCAATACAGGCAATAGATAGTTTTGACATAAGAATAGTTTATGCAATAAATTTATTCAATTTAAAGCACAACTTCAACCAAAATGGGTAAAGAACTTTACTGAGGCGGGAGTATTGCACACTGAACCATAACAAACTAAATCTGAACCGGTATTATTTTTATTACACAAATTTTGAAGGAACGAAATACACGAATTGTACTATTTTTTTGAGGCCGTCTTAGTTGAACATTGGGCTTGAATATTTGCATTCATCATTTAACATTCATCACTATCATTCAGCACAGTTTACTTAAAACTGGGATGTTACTTGTTGCCCAATGCTTCAACAGTACACGAGGGCGATGCAAGACTCCCCAACGGCGTGCCGTTAAACCAATGGAAATGAACATTTGTAAATCGTTGATTTCCAACAACAATAAATTGTGTTCATTAGTAGGATGACGCAATGAAAAACAAATGCCCGGACAAAAAGAATTATGAGTTATGAATTATTAGTATCCAGTATCAAGCATCCAATATCCAACTGTTCACCACAAACCATCAACATGCCTTTTACCCATTGCCTACTCTTTGCATTTCGTCTCCAGCGCCACCGCCCGAACGTTTTACAGACTTAAGTGGCTTTCCAAAACGCCATGTAAGGGAGATATTAATTACCCGTGAATCCCTATACAAAACAAAGTATTCATCTGCCCCCTGAAATTGAGTGAGCCCTTCCATTTTTTGCGTATAAAAAATATCACGCGTGCTCAGCTTGAGTTTGGCTTTCTTTTTAAGCACAGGCCTTGCAACGCCGAGAGATAGTTGGCCGGTAGGATATAGCATCATGGAGAATGTATGGCGGTTTGCCAGGGCTGCCTTCCGGCCCCGAGGGAATACGTACGTTGTTTCATCATTTCGGCAATATTGCCCAACTATGGGAAATAAATGACGTGGTTGCAGAAGGCAATAAAGTAGTGATACGGGCCACCAACACTTGTGTACAGGATAACTTTCTTGGAATACCGAGCTATGGCAGACCGCAGGTATTTACAGCCATGTTCATACACCTGGTAGAAAACGGGAAGCTGGCTACTACCTGGAGAAACGCAAATGATCTTGGCAGGGTGCTTCAACTGGGAGCCAGCGTGCAATCCAGCACCTCCAACTGAGTTATACTAAGCATCATACCCACAAGAAACTCCTCCGGCAAATACCGGGGGATTTTTTTTAGAAAGTATCTAAATATAAGGCCGGGCTAAAAACATTTCCATGCAAACAGCGTTATGTAACTGATAAGCTAAAAGAAGTATTAATTGGTTATTATTTAATTATCTTATTTTTGAAAGACATCCCCCAAATCATAAAGGGCTCCGTGCAGTTTATGAATTTCAAACGTATTATTTTATCAGACCTGATCTTCCTCCTGATCATTCTCCTGTTGACAATACTTTCTATTTTTTCTTATAACAGGATCAATACGCTGAACCGGCAGTCTGATTACGTAACGCACACCAATCTCGTAAGGTTAAGGCTTGAACAACTATTATCGTATGTAAAAGATGCTGAAAGCGGGCAGCGTGGCTTTTTAATTACCAGGGACAGGGTTCATCTTGAGTCTTATTTTGAAGCTAATAATCAATATGGCAAAATAGTTGACGATATCGATTCCCTTGTGAGAGATAGCAAAGAACAGCAACAAAATCTCAAATTACTGCAATGGCTTGTAACTAAAAGGATGCACCGCCTTAACACCGGTCTGGGTGATGCCAGCCTGGACTCGGCAACAACCGCCGACCTGGTAACCGATGGTAAAATATTAATGGATCAGTTGAGAAATCTCGTTTCAAAAATGATGAGTAAGGAAGATAAGTTGCTCTACGATCGCACTAAACAAAAAAATTATTCGGCCTTCATCACTCCACTTTATTCGTTGCTGCTTTCTGTATTTGCAATTTTTGCTGTGGCGCTTAGCTATTTCTTTTTACGTACAGAAACCCGCTTACGTTTTCATGCCCAGGACAGTATTAAAAAGCTAAATGATTACTTCAAAGATCTGCCTGCTACATTTGGTATTGTAAAAGGAAAAGAACATGTTTTTGAAATGGCCAACAATCTATTTCACAACGTAACCGGTAACCGTACCTTAATTGGCAAGCCGCTCCGTGAAGCGCTTCCGGAACTGGAGGGACAGGAGCTTTATAAGCTGATTGATAAAGCGTATACTTCGGGTGAACTGATTATTGGAGGTGAAACGCAGGTACAACTTGACCGTGGTGGCGGAAAACTTGTTGAAGGCTATTTTAATTTTATTTTCAAGCCTATACTTAACGCAACAAAAGAAGTAGCGGGCATCCTGATATTTGGCTATGAGATAACAGAAATGATGGAGGCCAGAAAATTGGTAGAGGAAACCAACCAGCGATCAAGACTGGCGATAGAAGCTGCTAACATTGGCACATTTGATTGGGATATGGAGCACAATATATTTGTGAGTTCGCCAAGGCTGATAGAAATTTTCGGCTTTGGGAAAAAAGAAGGCGTTACGCATACAGAGCTGATTGAAAGATTTCATCCCGAGGATAAACCCATGCGGGATAAGGCCGTGGAAGAATCTATCACAAAGGGATCATTGGCTTATGAGGCAAGGATTATTTGCAAGGACGGTTCCATTCGCTGGGTGAGCGTTTACGGCAAAATCATGCATAGCGGATCAAAAGAACTGCTGAGAATGTATGGTACCGCATTAGACGTTACCGAGCAAAGAACCATTATGCAGGAACTGCGGAAAAGTGAAGCGCAATTCAGGCTGCTTGCAGATTCGATGCCCCAGTTTGTATGGACAGCGGATGTACGTGGCAAGCTTAATTATTTCAGCAATGCCGTGTTGGGTTATTCAGGGTTGCCAATGAAAGAATTCATAGATAATGGATGGTCCAAATTTATTCATCCGGAAGATAAAGGAGAGAATGATCGAAAGTGGATGAATGCTGTTTTAACCGGCGAGGAATATAATCATGAGCACCGTTTAAGAAATCATGAAGGAGAATACCGCTGGCATTTGAGCAGGGCCCTTCCTCAGAAAGGAACTCATGGCGAATTACAACGCTGGGTGGGAACGAGCACGGATATACAGGATCAGAAAAATCTTTCACAAAAACTGGAACAACAGGTAAACGAACGAACAAAAGAATTAGGCGAGGTAAATAAAGAGCTCCTCATTAAAAACAACATCTTTTCACAGGCGGAAGAAAACGCATTGATAGGTAGCTACGCATGGAACCTGCAAACAGGCGCCCTGGACTATTCGGATAACCTGTTTCGTTTGTTTGGCTATGAGCCCAATGAATTTGTTCCTTCATTTGAGAAATATCTTTCACTGATACATCCCGATGATAGAGAACAGGTGATAAAAAACGGAGAAGCGACAATGGCCAACAAAGTATTGTATGCAAACATCCACAGAGTGATCACTAAAGATGGAAAGATCAAGCACCTTCGTGCTTCCGGCAAGATGTTTGGGTCGGGTGAGAATGCAATGCTGATTGGAACCGTACAGGATATTTCGCAGGATACTTTATTAAATGAAATATTGCGGGCAAAAAACCTGGAACTCGAACAAAGCAATGCCGAACTCGAATCTTTTAACTATATCGCCAGTCACGACCTGCAGGAACCGCTGCGAAAAATACAGGCATTTTCGCAACGCATACTTTCAAAGGAAGGTGACAATTTAACTCCTTTCAGCAAAGATTATTTTTCCCGGATCAACGGTGCGGCGGAAAGAATGCAAAACCTCATAGATGCCTTGTTAAGCTATTCAAGAGCCAATTCATCTATTCTCTCTGAAGGTCCTACGAACCTGAACTTTTTGGTAAATGATGTGATCAGCGATATGCAGGACACGATAGATGAGACGCAGGCTGTTATACAACTTACTGAACTGCCTACACTCCCCGTAGTCTCCATACAGGTGAACCAAATATTTGTAAATATTTTGGGTAATGCGATCAAATATAGCCGGCCCGGTGTAGCGCCGGTGATTAATATATCTGCAAAATTGGTTAGCGGTAAAGAAATACCAGATTCTGCTACTGACGTCAATATAAAATATTGGATGATCAGTGTGGCCGATAACGGCATTGGTTTCGAGCAGCGATACGAACATAAAATATTCGAATTGTTCCAGCGCCTGCACGGATCCGGAGATTATATCGGAACGGGAATTGGCCTTGCGATTTGCAAAAAGATCATGCGTAATCACCAGGGTTTTATATCGGCGGAAGGCGTTCCGGGCACTGGCTCTACTTTTAATATTTATTTTCCCGTTTTATAATAAAGTCGTTATTATTGTAAACTGTTTAAGCCGTTACCAAATAGCTAACTGACCTCCCAATGAAAAAAGCTAAAAGGATATTATTGGTAGATGATGATGCCGATGATCAGATATATTTTCGTGATGCCGTCAATGAATTGGGTAGAACCCTAAAATGTGAGATCGCAAACAACGGTCGGGAAGCTCTTGAGCAGATCGAAAAACCTCCATTGCCCGATTGTATATTTCTTGATTTGAACATGCCGGTAATGAATGGATATGAATGCCTGGCCTATTTAAAAACGGAAGAACGCTACAAGCATATTCCCGTTATTATTTTCACTACTTCAAAAAGTTCACAGGATATCGACCTGGCCCGCAGGCTCGGCGCAAACTTATTTTTTACAAAGCCCACCAATTTTGATACCCTTTGCTCAAAGCTTGATGAGATCCTTGAACTGGATTTTTCAAAAATGCAGTTTATATTTTAGGCTAAGAAAATAATATGTAAAAACGCCAGGGTAATTATTTTGCTTACCTGCTTTGTTTCTTTGCTCCTTTGTTTCTTTGCCTGGAATATATTCTACTCCGTCTTTCTTTGCGTGAACCAAATCTTATATAAATATTATCATACAGTTGCATTGAAAGGTTTACTACTTTAACTTTAAGTAATAAAACCCGCCCATGCACCGTTTGTTTTTGATCATGTTGTTGATCGTTGTGAGCAGTACTATTTCTTTTTCCCAGTCGCCGGGGAAAAAGGATAAAACAGATAAATCGTCTGCGAATGCGAAGTCACCCATCAACTTTAACCGCGATACCATTCCTCTTGGAAAGTATAAGTATTTCCGGGCCGATGGGGCGAGTAAAATAAAGTACATCATCGATGGCATCAGCGAAGATTCTGTAAGAATGATCAAAGCCAATAAAGTTGATTGGGCAGAATTTAACAAGACCTACGATGAACTGAAAAGAACATTCTCAATAGATCGTTTTAAAAATGTAGAAAGCTATATCGACACCCCAACAGACCTCGTAGAACTGACCCTGCTAAATCAAAATTATTTTTATAATACAACAAAGGTCGGCTTGCAGCAATTGACCTTTAATCTTCGCCTTTTAAACCAAATGCTTACAACACCCATCCGGGAAAAAACGGAGGTAGAGGCATTGAACATGGTGATTAAAAACATAGACCTGCTCGTTACCAGGTATATTGCCACAAAGGGCCTTGTGTTTTATATGATAAAAACCACTTTGCCAAATCTAAAATTCAAAGTGTTTGATAAAGCCGGTGCACCCGTTACGAATGCCAAATGTTATATAGTGTCTTATAAAACCTGCAGGGATATTGCATGCAGAACCTGTGTACCGGCGCTTGAGCCATGTGAACTAACTACGGTGAGCTCCATCGTCAATAAGGCCGACTTTGTTTTTGATTGTAATAACCCGGTAAACATCAAGGTCAATTACGGAAATTATCATGTGTTCGTTATCAGCAATAACAAGATCCGGCACTATGAACCGTTGCACTTTGTTGAAACTTCTGTTTCAGGTTTTGGTACAAATGAAATAAAAGTAATTGCTTCTAAATAAACTCCAGGCACACGAGCATCTACTCTTTTTAGTTTTTATAAAGTTAATGATGCCGGAGTAAATCATTTACAAGCTATGCAACTAAATATTTAGGCCCGATGTCATGCAGTAAATAGTTGTATGAAAAACGTAATCTTCTTATTACTGTGTATCTCCGCTAATACAGCAATGGCGCAGGTAAAGATTGGGATCGCCGGTGGATATACTTCTGCTAAATATGTGCAAACCTCTGATCGTGCCCTAAACGATTTGGGGATACGTACTTCTCCGATACACTCCTATCATGCCGGCCTGGTAACCGATGTGAAACTTGGCAATAATTTGTCGCTCCGGCCTTCACTATTATACACAGTGTTAGGTACTCAAAACAACGGACAAAGTGTTCACCCGGGAATCACCAATTATTATAGCTCCACCATAAAATTATCGTACCTCAAATTACCCATCGAGTTACTTTACGAGATCAATGGTGGTAAAAATTTATCTTTTGTTATTGGCGGAGGAATGTATGTTGCAAAAGGACTGTCCGGCACTGAAAAAGGCGAAAGATATTACAACACAACGCCGGGTGGACCTTTAACAAAAGTCCCGATCGATAACAAAGTGGCATTTACTTATACCAGCTCATCAGCACCCGGCACAACAATAAAAGAATATGACTATGGCTGCTCTATCACTGGTGGTATAGTTTTCAAGCAGGTACAACTCTCTGCAAACCTGTCTCATGGCTTTTCGAAAATTTATTCTAATACCGGTTTCAATTACAAAAATTTTACGGCAGGCGTATCGGCGGCTTACCTGGTTTCTATTCACTGATTTATTGACTGTTGATGATCTTCTGAATGCATTCTTCTAATTTAGCCTCGTCGCCTTCGCGGCAATCTATATAACTATAAATGCCCATGATGGGGGGCATTTCAATCTCCCTGTAATCGTACAGGTAAATAGTTTGAATGATCTGTTGCCGCCTGTTGTACTCCATTAATTTTGCGCATTGAAATTCATCCCAACATACCGGTGATTTATCATAGTCCGGTGAAAGAAAAATAAGTACCTTTTTTGCTTTTTGAATAGCACCCGATAATTGCCTGATCCATTGTGAACCGGCCGGGATACTGTCACGATCATAAAATATATTTAGCCGCCCGTTCCTGGATTTTACCAGGTCCACAAAGGAGTTGATAAGCTTTGAATGCGTATGAGCGTAACTGATAAAATAATCGTACTCATCGCTACTTACCTGCGGTTCCTGCGGAGACCTGGCTGGAGCTATTTCTGGCGCTGGTGGCGGGGCCTGGGGCATTACCTGCTCTTGTGGAGGCGGCATAGGAATCTGCTTTTCCAGGTGTTCACTGGCAGCCATCGGTGGGAGTATAACAGGTTCGGCTGGCTCGCTTTCCGCAGCACTTTCTATTTTATTGCTCTTTACAGTATTTTGTAATGCCGAACCTGGTCCCCCCGGCACCGCTGAATCGATCGTACCATTTCCTTTGGCCCATATTCGTTGTTCAAAAAGTCGTTTAGCTTTTTCAAAGATCTTTAAAGCTTGTGGCACTTGTTCTTCCCGGTACACAACCAGTTTAATACATTGTAAAGGCAAGCCGTTCTCAAGCCAGAAAATAGCGGCATCAACCAATACAGGGAATACGATTTCAAGCGGCACTTTTTGCCGGCCCGCGGCTACTATCGGCAACGCTACTACATTGTTTTGTTCTTCAAACGCAAAGGCATTAATACACCTGAAAATATTTCCCACTACCTCTTGAGAATTCTTCAGCATATTACCAGGCTCGAAACAGAGCAGCCGCTTCACATTTAACTGGTCCTGCATCTCTTTCGATAATGGCATTGAGAGCCAGCAATGCAATTGTGAACGGAGATCCACAGCCTTGGAAAGTGATAGTTCCTCAACATCAAGACCTCTGCCAAAGAGCGCCCCCATTAGCGAACCTTCAAGCGGCGTATAGTCCCCTGGATAAGCTGAAATGACCAGGATATCTGTTTCATGTTCTTCGGGAATTGCCGAGAGGTCGCCGTGCAATAACTGTACGAAGGCATTTCCGAAGGGACGTTGTATTGATATTTCAGATATGAGTTCCATTCCTTTATTGTTTTCGGTTTTTTGTTTGCTGTTTGCGCTGGTTTTTAAAGTTTGCCGATTATTTGTTTCATCCATTGCAAGTCTGCTTCGTTGATCGTTTCTATTTTTTTGTCATATAGTTTTTGCAGGTTGTTCTTTGTACTTGCTCTCTGCCATTCGTCAGGATCGCAGGCCAATGCATCGCCAATTGCTTCGGTCGCATTTTCAGAGTTATTATCTAATACAGCAAGTTCAAGCCGGGTGGCTTGCAGCCAATAATCATCCGCCTTTTTCTTTACCTGGCGGTCAACCGCGAATTGTACGAGTGGTAAATATTTATTGAAAACTTCCTTATTGGTACCGCCATAAAACATAAGATTAAGCGCATTGATGCCGGGATAATAATCCCGTGGATCTGCTTCAAATCCATCGAGGTAAGCTTTGATTGCTTTGTTCCTGAAACCTGCTTCGCTGATATCACCTTTGTTATCTTCCATCATTCCTTTGTATGCTGCTCCCAATAATCCATTCGTTTCAGGATCGGGTCCATACTGGTCAGTGATCGTCTTAAGAATCTCTATAGATTCATCCCGCTCTTTTATTTTATTACAGGCAAGCGCCAATTGCTGCTTGATAAAAATATTGTCCCTGAAAGTACCTGCTACCAGCGGTTTCAACATTCTTGCAATTTCTTTAAAAGCATTTACCTCTTTGTAAGCGTATACCAGCGCATACAACAGGTCGTAATTGTAGGCCAATGCATCGCCGAGATCTCCTTCTATTTGTTGTATTTTCTTTACTTCCTCAATCAATGGTTCTGAAAGCTTTTCTTTCTCCTCGTCAGTCGTAGCTTTACCTTTTAGCTTGTTCAATCGCTTCCATTGCTTTACAATTTCATTCAATTGTTCCTTTGATGAATTGCCACTCATTACCCAATCCTTAAATGCTTCCGCATCTGCCTCCAGGTATTCCAGGTCAGGGAATTTATAGCCCGTTATTAATTGTGCAATCGGACTATCCTGCTGCGCCCTGGCATTATTCAGGTTGCCTTTTACGAGTTTACAAAGCATCTCAACTTTCTCCTCCACTTTTGCAACAGTGCCATCTTTAAAATCATAAGGAAATGTTCGCAGCGGCGCCGTGTCAAAAGGCAGTTTGGTGTTGGTTTCAAAAATGCTGACGGTGGTATATGGCTTCAATGCATGACGAATTCCCAACTCATAAAAAACATTGGCATTTGCAAAACTGAGATCGGCTACCGCAAAATCGCAGAACATCAGCCTTTCATACATCGGCTTATGAATAAAGCCGCCGGCCTGCTCTTCGTCGGCACGGATGGGCTCAAGACCGGCCGCGATTATTGCGGGTTTGATAAACGTCTGGTACACGGTATCGAAGTTGATCTCCTTTTCGCTGGCATCTTTTTTTGTGCCGAATGGCATCAATACAAAACAGAGCGGCTTCATGTTGTCAGGCTTTAATTTTAAATGTATCGGGGAAATGGGTCTCTGTTACTTTGGAGGCTGCATCCTTTAATCCAATATCGTATAATTCGAACCTGCTCGCCGCATTGCTCATTTCAACCAGTCCATCTATTTCTTTTTGTGCGTATTCCTTTTTCATTAACGGGTTCAATGTTTCAGCATCCAGCCATGTATTGTAACGGAGATACGAAATAAAGCCATTGGCCTTCTTTGCGCTGCCGATAAAATCGTTTTCAAGCTTACCGGTCTCACCATCAATTTCCCAGGCATTGGGCGAATTAGAGAACCATTGCATCAACAACTGGTTGTGCCAACTTGCGTCCTGCATCAGCATGTCAGGAAGTTGCTGTGCCCATTTCAAAATATTATTCTTCTTCACATCGGCAGGGATCTTTTTCCACCTGCTCATGCCGGTGCCTACAGATACAACCATTAAATTATCCGCTCCCCATTTCCATTTGAATGGAAACCCTTGTAACGTAGCTACCATTAATAATTGTAATGCAGGATTGTTGGCCATACTAACGCCGCCGTCTACAAATGCAGCTTCGGACAGGCCACCGCCCACATCAATTATCTGTGGTAAAAAATAAGTGGGCGCCGCTGAACTTGCCCTCACAGCTTTCCACAAAAGAATATCTTTATTCATGCCATCTGCGCTGCCGAAATATTTACCGCCGGGATGATTGATCAATGGCCACACGCTATTGGTGTCAGCCCTTTTAGCAACAATGCATAGACCGGTTTTTATTTTATCACTTTCCAGGGTGATGTCGCCAAATACTTTTTGCAGTTGTTCTTCCAGTGGCTTTGCATTGTAGCCTGCTTTAACGAGCTCATCCACTTCGAATATTTTCCACCACTTATATTTTTTGGCGAATATTTTTTCGCCCAGCTCCATGTACATACTTTTTATGTCTTCCACCTTTAAGCCAATGGCGAGGGCAGATGCAATTATAGAACCGGTGCTCGTTCCACCGATAAGATCAAAATAATCTGATAAGCGAAAATCTTTGCTATTGCCATTTTGTTTTCGCAACAGGTCTTCTATTCGTTGCAGGTATCCAAGTGTTAATGCGCCACGAATGCCGCCGCCATCAAGGGCAAGAATACGCTTTGGGGCGGTCTTGTTAGAAAAGTGTTCGGATAAAGTCATGATATGGGGTTTATATTTAAAATAGAGATCGCAAGCCTATAATATTGATTGCTGTAAATAGGTTGATTGAGGGGTGTGCTTCTTCGCAGTAGCATGATTAGTATCGGGGGTTTAACGACCGTTAAAAAAATCCTGCGGCTAAAAAGGTAAGAAGACACGGCGTTGTAAAACGCTCTTCAATATTAAACAAAAAGAATAGTAAATACAAATTGGAGGGCGATCATTGGCCGCGTTTTTTTATAACCAGCACATCTTCCAATTCAGCAGGGAGTGCTGTAATAAATAACTGAAATTTTTGATAACCTGCTGACACCCTGCTGCCCAAAGCTGGTTACGTACAAGAGGGCGACGCAACCATGATGCTATGAAAAACAGGTGTTCGGACAACCGTTTTTCTTAAGTAAATAATAAGGAACCAATGCTTATCCTAATGACGTGGTACTTGGAATATCGAAAAGCGGAATAATAGGCTTGTTGAAAATATCGGGGCAACCATAACCTAAAGGATTGGTGTAATTTTATTTTAAACAATTGATATGGAAGCGCAAAAACTGGAAGTCTGGCAACGTGGACCGTTGCCTGGAGTACTACCTTTATTACAACCTGTAGCCCATGCATTGCTTCAGGCAAGGGAAGAGGTAAATGAAGTAATGGCGGATTTCCCGATGGCATTACTTTGGGAGCGGCCCGCCGGCCTGGCATGCCCGGGATTTCACCTGCAACATTTGAGCGGAGTACTTGACCGGGTGTTCACTTATGCACGCAATGAGAAGCTGACTGAACAACAGTTTGAGCAGCTTGCTGCTGAAGGAAAAGATATCGACCGGGGTTACACTACAGAAGACCTGGTGCACCGATTCGATCACCAGGTTGACAGAGCACTGGAGCAAATAAAAACAACTGATCAACACACACTAACAGATTTCAGGGGCGTTGGGAGATCAGGACTTCCTTCCACTGTGATAGGCTTACTGGTTCATGCTGCGGAACATACTATGCGGCATATAGGGCAACTGCTGGTAACCGTAGCCGTGGTAAGGGATGAAAAGCGGAGAAATGGCCTCACCTCCCATCCTCCTCTCCCAGAGAGAGAAGACGGTGCTTCATATCTTCAATAAGGATTTGTTCTTCCACATCAGCAGCCGTTCTTTGGCCTCACCTCCCAACCTCCTCTCCCAAAGAGAGAAGGCGGCGCTTCATATCTTTAATAAGCATTTGGTCTTCCACATCAACTTTATCCCTTTAATGATCGACTGCTACTCAGCAAAATTTTTCAATAATCAGAGTCTTGCCTTACTCCTCCCTTTGGGGGAGGCTGGGTGGGGCCGCCCTTCTTAATGATCGCCATCAGGTAAGGCGCCGGCATTGTTAGAACCCTCCTTACGCCTATCATTCGCAAACGTGCCCGCATTTTCCGCTCCTTGCCTTACTCCTTTCATTTGTCATTTGCAGAGCACCTGCATTATCAGAGTCCTGCCCTCCTCCTCCCCTTTGGGGAGGCCGGGTGGGGCTCCCTACCCAATATTCGACTCAATAATTGATTTATCAAGGCTTTCTTCCTCCTCCTTTTCTTTCACAAGCCGCTTCATCTTTTTGCCGTATGACAATTTTGTGATCAACACAAAAAGAACAGGCACTACAAATATTGCCAATGTAGTTGCAGATATCATTCCGCCAAATACTGTCCAGCCAATGGTTTTACGAGATTCTGCTGCTGCACCGCTTGCAAAGGCAAGTGGCAGTACACCCAAAATAAATGCGAGAGACGTCATAACGATTGGGCGCAAGCGAAGCTGAACAGCCTGTAAGGTTGCAGCCACGATATCCACACCACGGTCTACCCTTTCTTTGGCAAATTCCACTATCAGGATCGCATTTTTTGCAGCAAGTCCTATCAGGGTAATCAACCCGATTTGTGCGTACACGTTATTAGTGAGGTTCGGCAAAAAAGTAAGCGTAAGAATTGAACCAAACGCACCGATTGGTACGGCAAATAATACGGAGAAGGGCACCGACCAGCTTTCATACAAAGCGGCAAGGAAAAGAAATACAAACACGATAGAGATGGCAAAAATAGTAACCGTACTGCTGCCGGCTTTTATCTCCTCACGGCTAAGGCCCGAGAACTCGTATCCATAACCAGCAGGCAATACCTGGGCAGCCACTTCCTTTAATGCTTCAATTGCCTGGCCGCTACTAACGCCAGGTTTAGGCGAGCCGTTAATTTCCACGGAGCGGTAAATATTATAATGCGATATCAATGAAGGGCTTTCAATCACTTTAGAAGTAACCAACGAACTAAGCGGAATCATATTACCCTGGCTATTGCGCACATAATATTTTTCCAGTTCACCAATGCTGGCACGAAACGAGCTATCAGCCTGCGCCACCACTCTAAAGTTTCTGCCGTACAGATTAAAATCATTTACATAACTACTACCCAGCAACGTAGATATTGTACCATATACATCCGCTACAGATACGCCGAGTTTTTTAGCTTTCTCCTTATCTACATCCACCTTGTAGCTGGGTGTATGGGTAGTAAAAAAAGTAAAGGCTCTCGCTATTTCGGGGCGCTGATTTACTGCTCCTAAAAACTTTTGGGCCACTACTTCAAATTGTTGAATATTATCTGTACTGGTGGTTTGTTGCAATTCAAAAGTAAACCCGGCAGTTGCTCCAAGCCCCGGAATTGCAGGAGGTCCAATCGCAAGTATCCTTGCCTCTTTTATATCCGAAGTTCTTTTTTGAATTTCACCCATGATGCTCTGTAACTGCTTTTCCTTACTGGTGCGCTCATCCCATGGTTCCAGCATTACGAACATGGTTCCTACATTCGATTTGTTGGAAAAACTAATAATATTTAAACCCGCCAAACCTCCCACAATTCTTACTCCGGGAATTGCTTGTACCCGTTTCATCACCGATACCAGCATGTCTTTACTACGTGTTGTAGAAGTTGCTTCCGGCATCTCGTAGGTAACAAATAAACGGCCTTCATCTTCAGTAGGAATAAAACCGGAAGGCTTGTTTTTAAACAGGAGAAATAGTCCCACGAATAAACATACCAGCATAATAAGCACCATCGGTGTAGCCCTGATCCATTTGCCAACACCCCTCGTATAGGATGCATTAATTTTACCAAAGCCCTTGTTGAACGATGCAAAGAATTTTTCGAGCACATTCTTTTTGGCGGTTTCGTCTTTAGAAGGTTTCAATAAAAGAGAGCACAATGCAGGCGTAAGAGACAACGCCACAAACGCTGAGATGATTACGGATACTGCAATTGTGATGGCAAATTGCTGGTATAAACGACCAACGATACCGGGGATAAAGCCAACCGGTACGAACACGGCAGCAAGGATAAGGGCGATTGCTATCACAGGCCCGGAGATATC
>JBDSAP010000061.1:0-11348 GCA_039922055.1 Ferruginibacter sp. | reverse complement strand
CTTAGTTTATATTAGAATTTGACAAATCTTTGAGGCTGCAAACTAAAGTTTACACCTTTTAAAAAGGTGTAAACTTTTATGCTGAGTGGGTTCACTTAGCTGGGCTCGTTTCGTGAAATTATTTTTTCCCGGAGTTTATAATAGAATTTGACCAATCTTTGAGGCTGCAAACTAAAGTTTACACCTTTTAAAAAGGTGTAAACTTTTATGCTGAGTGGGTTCACTTAAGCAGGCTCGTTTCGTGAAATTATTTTTTCCCGGAGTTTATATTCTTCCAGATCAATTAATGCAAGATATTTTCTTACCAAATCTTCATCGAACTCAGCACGATGATTTATCTTATAAAGTAGTTTTCGCTGCTGCTCCAATAATTCCAGGTAAACACGCTGATAGCTTGACAAAGTATTATCATTGCTGAGTTCTTCAACATCCCGCTGAAAATAATCAACATCAATTTGCAGTCGTGCTACCAGGTTATTTAAATGCTCGCTTTGTAGATCATTGCCAAATTGCTCCTGCAAATAATTAAGCGAAGCCTCTGCTATCTTTTTTCGAATGATGATTTCCTGCTGATGTTCCGGAATAGACGTAAACTTATCTTTTGGCTTTACTTTACGTATTAGCCACGGAAGCGTTAATCCCTGGAAAACCAGCGTAACCAGTATCACTATAAATGTAATAAAGAGGATGAGGTTACGATTGGGAAAAGGTTGACCGCCCTTCATCAATATCGGGATGGAAAGGGCTGCCGCAAGCGATACCACTCCACGCATTCCGGCCCAGCCTAAAATCAGCGGACCTTTCCAACCTGGGTTATCATCCGCCACCGTAATAAAACGACTCATCACCATGGTAAAACCGGCAGCCCCGAATGTGCAAAGCATCCGGGTAATAATCAGTACCAGCGACACGCCAAGGCCGTACCAAATTGCAGTACCTACACTAATATCTTCAAGCTGCTGAGCAATGGATGGTAACTGAAGTCCAATGAGTAAAAATACCAACCCATTCAGTACAAAGACCAGGCTGGCCCATACATTTACACCTTCAATCCTGCTCCGGTAATTAAGCATGCTCTGCCGCCTGTTTGATAAAAAAAGTCCGCCGCTAACTACCGCCAATACTCCCGAAAAATGGAAGTGCTCCGCGAAATAATACATACAATAAGGAGTTACCAGGGTTAAAATAATTTCTATGCCGGGTGTTGTAGGGAGCCATCGGTGAATGCAGTAAAAAATCAATCCCACAAAAAGACCGATCAGCGTTCCCATAACAATGACAAGGAGAAAGTCAACAGCGGCCTCTTGAAAATGGAACTGCCCGGTGATGACTGCCGCCAGGGCAAAGCGAAAAACAATTAAGGAAGAAGCATCGTTGAGCAAACTCTCGCCTTCAATAATACTTGCCAACGCTTTAGGTACCTTAACCTCTTTCATGATCGTTGTTGCAGAAACCGCATCAGGCGGTGATATAATTCCGCCTAACAAAAAGCCGAGCGCCAATGTAAAACCGGGAATGAATGCACTGGAAACAAACGCTATTACGCACGAAGTGATAATTACAATCGGGAACGCAAAACTGGTGATCACCCTTCTCCATTTCCAAAATTCTTTCCAGGAGGTTTGCCAGGCCGCTTCATAAAGCAGTGGAGGAAGAAAAATAAAAAAAACCATTTCCGGATCAATCGTTATATGGGAAAATGAGGTAGCGAAACTGAGCAGTAATCCGCCCACTACCAGCACAATGGGATAGGCGAGGCGAAGCTTATTGGCGACCATTACAAGCGCCAAAATGATTAAGATCAGGTAAACGTATTCGATGAAATTGCTTTGCATGAAATAAATTGTAAAAACAAAATTAAGGAAAGCCAAACATTGGGCTCTCATTGGATTACGATAGTATCTTTTTGCTTTATGATATTTATTCTCTTCTTCTTGTAATAATTTATTCCTTTGATGGTACTAATAGTAAAAATAACCACCATAGTGACTGAAGAGAACCAACAGCATATTTTTGAAAACTGGCTTGATCAGCACAAGGCGCTACTCTTTAAAGTTGTGCGGGCTTATGCGCTTTCAGCTATGGATCAGGACGATCTTTTCCAGGAGATCACTATCCAGGTATGGCATTCCATTCCGGGGTTTAGGCAGGAGTCTGCTGTTACCACATGGCTGTATCGTATATCGTTGAATACTGCCATTAAATGGGTAAGAAAAGAACGAAAACATTACCAGGCAGAAACACTTGAAAACGTTCAGCACATTTTACAGGATAGTAAAATACAGATCGATGAACGACTGGCCTGGCTCTATGAAGAAATTTACAGTCTCGATGAAATTGATCGCTCTATTACCTTATTAATGCTGGACAATTTTAGCTACAAAGAAATGGCCGCCATATTGGGCATCACAGAATCCAATGTCGGCGTTAAGATCAATCGCATAAAAAAACACCTCATCTCAAAATCAAAAAAATATGATCATCATGGAATTTGAAGAAATGAAAAAAATATGGGACACACAAAACAATGTGCCCATTTACGGTATCAATAAACAAGCATTGCATAACCGCATTCTGTCGAAAAAGAAACAGGCGCACCATATTACCAATATCAGTGAATTACTCTCCATCATTGTATATACCATTACGGGCTGTTTCGTTTTTGGAGTAACTTTCTCTAAGCAGAACGGAAGTATATTTATGTACATCTTAGCTGTGTGGATGCTTTGTTGTGCGTTGTATTTATTAGTGAGCAGGATACGCAGAATAAACGGCAGCCACCACTTTGACCGCTCCATGCGTGGTGACCTCACGCATGCTATTTCAATGGCAACTTACCAGGTATATCTTTCGTTTATATTGCGGTGGAATACTCTTCCGATTGCGTTGCTAACCGCTCTCGGGTTGTGGGACAGTGGCAAATCGATATGGATAGTATTGGGTATACTGCTATTTTTTATTTTGGTCAATTATGCCAGTGGATGGGAACACAGTATTTATAAAAATAAGAAGCGGGAGCTGGAGATATTACAGGGTAAGTTACAGAGCGAAGATTCAGATCACCGTTCATCCTGATATCAGCTCATTAAAAAAAACACCACGAAAAATAAAACCCAGCAAGTAATAATTTCGTTCGAACCGAATCCTGTGTATCAAAATTCGTGTAATTCGTGCCTTAAATATTCGTGTAATTCATACCTTAAATTCGAGTAATTCTTAAAATGGCGATCATGTATCTTCCACATCAATGCCATCACATTACACAAGCAAAGCTCCCCAATGGTATTCCGTACAAGTGAGTGACACAACGATGATGACCATTGATAAAATGCTGGTAAAAAAGTATTTGCGAAAGCCGATACACTTTCACGCAAAGCCGCAAAGTAATACAAAAAGTAAAGGCGCAAAGAAAGAAAAAATTTCTGTTGCGCCTTTGCGTGAAAATTTCTTAAGTAACCGAATAATTATTTTTTAGCCGCCTTCCTGTACTTTAAAACCCTCCCATCTTTTATTACACCTTTCCAGTTTAGGCCAAAAGCAAAATCATATTTATTGCCTTCAGAATCTACATGGCATTCCATATCATGTGGCACATCTTCTTTTTGTTCCTCCACTGTTTTCATGTTCGCAGGCATCTGGATGGGCAACAAGCCGGATGGTTGTTTTGCACCTGAAAGAATATCTAGTAAAGCCTGGTCCTGCACACCAAAACTTACGATGATACCGGAAACTTCTTTTTCAAATTCGGCCACCACAGCAGGATTGCCAAGCGCCATGGAAACGATCACCGGCTTACCGCCCATTGCGGCTTTGGTATCTAAAATTGATTTTAAATCTGTTGTGTTCGAGGCCGTAAGGGACTTGCCTTTATAAGTACGGTTTGTGTTGGTGGAATCCACTACAGGGTCGCCGGCAGCAATACTTTGCGCCCTTGCGTACTCAGCAGTATAAGGCAGGTACTGTAGCGAAATAGGAACGTATCCATTGCCGTTTTCCCTGTCTGCTTTATCATAGCCAACACCACCCGCAGGGCCCTTCACAAACACCAGCGCCACATCTGCCTTAGACGGGTCATCCGTAACAGTAAAGTATTTTTTTACCAGGTCCATATTAACCGGGTACTCCAGTTTTTCCGGTGTAGTAGTTCCAAACCAGTCTTTGGCTGCCGGTGTAAAACGTTTGGGTATGAAAACTGTTTTCGTTTTAGCCAGCGGAAGAACCCTGCCTTTATTTTTTAATACCACTACAGATTTTACCTGTGCATCATAACCGGCTTTCATAAATTCGGGATTGCCCACAATCTTTACTGACACTGCCGGATCGATGTATGGATTTTCAAATAAACCTACCTGGAAAATATTGCGCAATAAACGGGTGGCCGACTGTTCAAAACGTTTCCGCATAAATGCTTCCCCATGTTCTTGTACACCCATTTGATAAGCCTCCAATACAGGGCCTGCGTCGTTGTTACCCCCAAACTGATCAACACCTGCCATCAACACTTTATAGTGCCGCTCTGCTACAGTTAATTTTTCAACGCCCCACGATTTGCCCGCAAATACATCCGGCGTTTTACCTTCATTGGCGGTAACGAGCCAATCGGTACATACCACCCCGTCATAACCATACTTATTACGCAACAGATCGGTAATGATATATTTGCTATAGCCATTCCCTACATTCTCCCCATTGGCTTTATCCTGGTTAAAAGAAACCGTGTAGTAAGGCATTACAGCAGCAGCCTTTTTTGTTTTGCCGGAGAGTTTGAAAGCCCCATCAATAAACGGTATCAAATGATACTGGAAATTGTTTCCGGGGTACACAGCAAACTTACCATACGCAAAATGAGCATCCCTGCCTGCCTCTTCGGGGCCACCACCGGGCCAATGTTTTACCATGGCATTTACGCTGGTAAAACCCCAGCCATCCCTGATCTCCGCTGCCCCGGAAGAAGTTTGAAACCCATCCACATAAGCACGGGCCATATCGGCAGATAATTTAGAATCCTCTCCAAAAGTTCCCACAAAACGGCTCCAGCGTGGTTCCGTAGCTAAATCAATTTGTGGCGATAAAGCAGTTGCAATTCCTAAAGCCCTGTACTCCTTTGCACCAATTGAACCGAATTTTTGCACAAGGCCCGGATCAAAGGTTGCAGCCATGCCCAACTCTTCGGGCCACATAGAAATGCTTCCACCGGCGCCAAGGTTATACTCCGTGCTTGCCACGGCGGTATGTCGTGGGTCTGAACTATTGTTGGCGGGAATGCCGAGGCCCATGCCTTCTACCAGTGCCTGCACATTATTGTTCCACCTGGCAGCCACTTCAGGGCTTTCCAAACGTGTAACCAATACATGCCTTAAATTATCTTCTGTAAGAAATTTTTTCTGCTGATCGGTAATGTCAGATGCCCTTGCACCACTTTCGGGGAAGGGCTTACCACCGTAAGTGGCCGCTCCAAACCCACGGGGATTAGCGGGTATAGCCTGGTGGGCGCTGTACAGCATCAGCCCGGCTATCTCTTCTTTGGTCATTTTGGCCGCAAGGTCTTTTGCCCGCAGTTCCACATCCAGCCGCCAGTCCTCGTACTTATCCAATCGGCCGTTCTTATTAAGGTCTTTAAAATTCAATCCGCCAACGGTAATAATTTTTACACCAGATGCCGGGGTGTATCCTAATACAGGGCCATTCTTGTTAATGACTGTTTTAAAATCATTTTGCGATGACCCATTATTTTGCTGGGCGACAATGCTACCGGTTAAACACTGCAGTAAAAAAGCAGCGACCATACTTTTGCAAAAACAGGTGGATGAAGGAGCAAGCATAAGTTTAGAATTTAGATTTTACATTTCAAATTTACAAAGCGTTTACTGTTCTGCTATTTATAAAAATAACCTGTATAAAATAGGCCCGATTATCTTTGAGACGAAAAACGAAAATGTAGCGACGAATTAGAATTTCTGAAGATTATTTTTGTTGTCCGGGCTTTAAAGCAATGAGCAGCATCGTTGCATCGCCCTCTTGTACTGTATACCTATGTGGGGCTTTACCCACTTAATTAATATTTTGAGGTGCTGGAATTATTTTACTTTGTCATATTGCTGATTATACTACACTTTTATATTGCTTAAGATTTTCCACAACGTGAGTTTTAAGCCTGAAGGGCTTTAATATTAATAGCCGCTGGTGAAACCAGTGGCGGATAATAAAGCAGCCATCAAGCCCGGCAGGGCTTGAACAGTGCATTAATACCCGGCGTTGTTAGTGAAAAAGAAATGAGGTTGATGAAAAGTGTTATTGTAGCAATTATATTCAACCCCTGTGGGGTAGGTGCGAGACATCATCAATGTCCCTGGGATTCTCCAGGGTTATTCATATAAAAGCCCTTCAGGCTTTTCCAGCACCTCAAAACATTAATTACTGAGAGATATTTAGCACAGCCTCATTAAGAAAATAGAAACCCTCAACTTTAATAATTATCTTCATCATCATAGGTTTTTGAACTTGCCAAACTAACACTTTAAACTACCCGAACTGTAGCGTACTCTCGTTTGTATCATATTAATCAGCTCCTAAAAACAAAAATCATGAAAAAAGTATTATCCGTCCTTTTATTCTGCTTGTTTTTGACACAAACATTTGGACAGAATAATAAAAAAATATCTGCTTATTTGTTGACACAATACAACAAGACGATCTATGACCAAACATTAGGCAATAACTCCTGGGCAATTGGTTTCGGACTCCAGGCTTTTATTAATACAAAAACAAAGTTTAGGCCTACAATAGAGCTTACCGCAGACGGCTACCTGGTAGACGACAAAGTTTTCAGAACAGGCCTGAATGGAAAGGAGTTAGAGGCTGTTGGTGTAATGACGAATCTTTTTGTGGGAACATCGTATGAGGTCGCAGACAATTTTTTTGTGTCCATAGTAGCTGGCCCGAGTTTCTTAAGCGGGCAAACTTTATTAGGAGTTAAACCATCTCTCGGTGTTCATTTTTCTAAAAATAAAAAAGTGACAGCCAAACTTTCCTACATTAATATTTTCAATCGTGGTCAAACAAAAGAAGATTTCGGTTCGCTGAGTTTAGCCATTGGTGTAAGATTATTCTGATAACATTCCTTCTTCCCGATCATTTACACGTGTCGCATTGAGCCCTCATTTTGTCGCACCTACCCTGTTCATATTGTAGCCTGCGTTGTTAGATTTGTATCTCATCATTTATTAAATTATGAAAACAATCTTTGACCAGGCAACAAGAGACGAAGTGATCAATAGAATTAATTCCTTGAATGAAAATAGCACCGCCCAATGGGGCAAAATGAACATCTATCAAATGCTGAAGCATTGCACACTATCCGAAGAGTTGTATTTGGGAAAGACACATCATAAGCGTTCATTTATTGGCCGCCTGTTTGGGGCCATGGCGCTGAAAAATATGTTGAAAGATGAAAAACCAATGCAGCGGAACTCACCCACAAGCCCCGTATTTAAAGTAAAAGAAACAGCCGGAGATACCCTCTCGGAAAAAATGAAATGGATATCCCTGGTTAAAGAATATGGCCAATATTCAAACGAATATTATACACATTGGTTTTTTGGAAAGATGACAAAAGAGCAAGTTGGGTATTTTGTTTACAAGCACACAGATCATCATCTCAGGCAATTTAACAGTTAGCAATAAGAGGCGCAGGCTCTCACCCTTTTGCCCTTATATCCATTCAAGACATTTTGTATTAAGTAAGGACGATCCGTTTGCAACTCACTTTTAAAAAAATTTTGGAATGTAACTGCGAGTTATAGCCACCTGATCTATTTTTTGGACTTAAAATTCTATAATCTGGAATAAAAGAAGTTGGTAAACAAGACAGCTTCCTTTATAATCAAGCACTTACGTTATTGGCATCATTTAGGTTAATATAGAAGCACAACAAGCTGTGAAAGAATAAGTGAAAAAGATGAGACAGTAACAAGAAGATAAATAAAATTAATTATAGGTTTCAGTGTTAATTTTTTAAAGAGCCGTTAAGATGGATTGGATCACCACTTTAGCGGCTTCTTTGTTTGCAGCAACTTGATCATCATGGTTTGGAAATATAAGTTTGCGCCTGACAAACAACGATTATCCCTCTCAGCGATATTTGCAGAGTTCTTTACACCTTCTTTGACCTCGCCCAAACCCTCTCCAAAGGAGAGGGCTTAGAACTTTTTATTGCAAAGTGCTTCTTGTTATTTATGAGATTCAATTAATAAATGACAACTCTGTAAGCTGATAAAACATACATGCGATTTCAAAGTCAAGCTCCCCACACCTTCCTTAACCTCAAACCTCTCTAAAGGAGAGGGCTTAGAACTTTTTATTGCAAAGTGCTTCTTGTTATTTATGAGATTCAATTAATAAATGACAACTCTGTAAGCTGATAAAACATACATGCGATTTCAGGGTCAAGCTCCCCTCTCTTTTGGAGAGGGGCTGGGGGTGAGGTCAAACGGGCGCTGAAATAAACAAATATTTTATAACCCACTACCCGATCATCAACATTACCCATCCGTCTTTATCCGCTCAACATTTCCTACTAAAAAAATATAACAAAGAACGCCGGCAATACTTAGTATGCTTATAAACATCAACGCCGGTGCAAAATTTCCACCGCTTACCAGGTAACCGATTACAACAGGTATTATAATCGCCGAGAGGTTACCAATAAAATTAAACACACCTCCCGTCAGGCCCAGCAGGTGTTTTGGCGCAAGCGTTGAAACAAACACCCAGGTAATGGATGCAAAACCGTTTCCGAAAAATGAGAGACACATAAATAATGTAATGAGCGCCGGGTTATCAACATAGTTAGCGCCAATAATAGAAACACTTAACAAAAGGCCTATAATGACAGGTGTTTTACGGGCAACGCCTGTAGAAATGCCCCTCCTTATCATGTAATCTGACATAAACCCGGAGAGCAATACGCCGGTAAAAGCGCTCAGAAACGGAACCGAAGCAAGAAAGCCGGATTTAAGAAAATCCATGCCGCGATATTTTACAAGATATGTGGGGAACCAGGTAAGAAAAAACCACATGGTTGCTCCGATGCAAAATTGACCGAGATAAATACCCCACAATTTTTTATGCTGAAACACTTCTTTCAGGTCACTCCATTTAAATGGCTGACTTGCAGATTTATTGCCCCCTTCTTTTCTATTGATGAGGCCACCACCCTCTTCAATGTATCGAAGCTCTGCTTCATTTATTTTTTTATGATCAACGGGATCGCGGTAAAAAAAATACCATATTATTCCCCACACCGCCCCGATGACTCCTGAGACAATAAACAAACCCTTCCACCCGGCGTAATGTTGCAATGCAGTAAGTGCAGGCACTAAAAATGCTAACCCTATAAACTGGCCCGAAGTATAAATGGCGATAGCAGAAGCTCGTTCGTTATCGGGAAACCAACTCGTTACAATCCTGTTGTTGGTAGGATAAGAGGGCGCCTCAAAAATGCCAATAGCCATACGAAGGCCAAATAAAACTGCAAAGCTTTTTGCAAAACCCTGCGCAAGAGTTACCAGCGACCAGGCAATTAAAGTGATGGTATAAATGATCCGCGGACCCACCCGATCGGCCATGATGCCGCCAGGTATTTGTAGTAAAGCGTACGTCCACCCGAATGCAGAAAATATATAACCAAGTTGAACAGAAGTTAAATGAAGATCGTCTGTGATCATAGATGCTGCAACGGATATATTGCTTCTGTCCATATAATTAATCACTACATTAATGAAAATGGCAGCAAGGATCGTGAACCTTACACGAGTTGGTTTTGGTGTGTTTATTTTTTTCATAAAGCAAAAACATTCTTTTGCAGCAACAGGCTTGCACCAGCATAAAAGTAATTAACATTCAGCGATATGCCATGCGCATGGCGCATAGAGCGTTTCTCCATTGGTGACCTTGCTGAGACATGATCGCCCTTGATTTCTATTACTGCTGTATGGCGAAAGTACGCATTGGCTATGCCTGTAAATTATTGTTGCAGGAAAAGGTGACCATCTCCGAAATATGCTATGAGTGCGGATACAAAAACCTCAGTAATTTCAACCGGCATTCAAAGAGATCACTAACAGCACACCATCGAACTACTACAGGCATTTTCAATTGTCACTTCATCACCAGGATGATTATGGCGACTAAATAGTCGTCTCTCAAAAGTTGGGTTTAATTTTTAGGAATGTTTCCCTTTGGACCACGTCCAGGGTTCTATTGCACTACTTTGTTATAATCGTATTCAATTGCTAAAAACTCTTTTTCTCCTGGTGGTGTCCAGTATTGTTTTACGATAATATGCGAAGGGCTTTCCTATGTGATCGTCCGTCGTTGTTTGCCTAATTTACCTGCTAAGCTTTTATCCCAACCGGCTGGTGGCATTACAAACGAAGGAAGGAATATCGTCAGCTCTTTATCTTCTTTCAATCCTTCGCCTACAGAGGTTTCAAACATCAATACGGGGTAAAGGGTATCCAAAACAATAAATTCCCAATGCTGGTTAGCATAATTATAATTGAGATAGGTACGGCGGGTAAAGGCTTCGGTTTTTGTTCCCGGTTTTGCTTCCATTACTTCTTCTACAAAATGTCCCATCATTTGCCTGCGGGCAATAATGCCGGATATAATCACAGGATTTGCTCCTGCTTTAGGCCATGTATATTGTTGTACTTTCCAATTACCTATCATTGGTTTTATCCAATCGTATTCTTTGCCAAGTCCTGATACTTTTTCAATGGTGAAGGACGTTAATGAATCCTCTTTTTGCGCCGTTAGTATACCTGTTGCTGTAAGGAATATTAAACCAAAAAATAGTTTTTTCATTTGTATTATTTGTAGCCATTAATCGAATTCATCGTTAGCCTTTCGTTCCCGCCCATTACTGCAAATCCCATTCCGGTATTCTGCCTCTTGAAGGATTGTGTAATAATCTAAAGAAAAGGGAAATAGCTACATTTAGAATCGTTGGATGATACGCTTCCGCATAATTTATTGTTCCGGTGCTCAAATTTTTTCTTGCCGCTTAGCAGTATAAAAAGATAACCATCCAGTGAAGTGCCCGGCTTTAAATTTGGCAGTTGATTGTATAAAGTAACAAACACATTATTTAGTCGTCGTATATCTATTCCGATATTTATCAGCCTTTTTATAGGAATAATTTATTTTATGAATTTCCGTGTTACACCTGCTTTTTAATTAGGATAAGATACTACCAACTAAAATAAATCATGGCGGCATTTTTTTTTCATAACGGCCAAATTGCCAACAAGCTTTTTATTAATAAAGTATCCCAAAAATTTACAGCC
>JBDSAP010000060.1:0-35060 GCA_039922055.1 Ferruginibacter sp. | reverse complement strand
ATTTCTACAAAATTTAGGGTGACATTTGCTGCGTTTTAAAATATGTCATGAAGAAAGCACTATTCCTGATTTTTATTTTGTCTTGTATGTTGTTGGCAAAAGCCCAAACCAACGGTGGAAACAGTATAACCGGTACCGTGATCGATGCCGTATCTAAAGCACCCCTCGAATATGCCACGATAACACTCTTCAATAAAGGAGATAAGAAACCGCTGACGGGTACCACCTCCGATAAGGCAGGCAGCTTTTCCCTGACGGATATACCAACAGGCACTTTTACAATTGTGATCGAGAACATTGGTTTTACACCTTATACAAAAAACGATTTGGTACTGAATAAGAAGGATGCCATCGTTGATCTTAAAAGCATTTCACTGTCGCTTCAAAGCACGGTACTGGAAACCGTGACCGTTGAAACTAAAACAAAACTGATAGAAAACAAGATCGACAAGATGGTATTTAATGCTGAAAAAGATGTGAGTTCACAGGGCGGCGTGGCTACGGATGTTTTAAAAAAAGTGCCACAGGTTTCTGTAGATGCCGACGGTAATGTGCAATTGTCGGGCAGTTCGGGTATACGTTTCCTTATCAATGGAAAACCTTCCTCGGCCTTTGGAAGCAATATTGCAGACGTGTTACAATCCATCCCCGCCAGCCAAATCAAGAGCATTGAAGTAATTACCAATCCCGGGGCTAAATACGATGCACAGGGATTGGGAGGCATCATCAATATCATTTTAAAAAAGAACAATACAAAAGGATATAACGGCAATGTTTCTTTAAGCGCCGGCACCCGCAATGAAAACGCCTCTGTAAACCTGAACATGCGGAATAATAACTTTGGTATGAACGCTTTTTTCAGTGGTAATAAAAGGTTGCGCTCTGCCGGTAGTAGCAACAATTATCGCGTAACAACGGAGAGCGGAATCACCAGCACGCTGAGCCAGGACGGGTCGAATCATTTCGATCGCGGGGGTTACCAGTCAGGCGTTGGATTTGACTGGACCTATAAAAAATTCAACAACTTTTCAGGCAACTTCGCATACAACTATTTTGCATTTACCGGCAATGGCAGTACCAGCCAGGCCTTACAGCCAAACAAAGGAAATGGCGTAGCAGATATTCTTTCACTTATAAAAGCAGGCAACCAATACAGGTATCGGTCTGTGGATGGGTCATTAAACTACAAAAGGACCTTTGCTAAGGAAGACCAGGAACTGGAAGCAAGTGTGAGCACCAACACTGGAAATAATCATGGCCGCACTTATTCAGAAGAATTTATGGAGCCGCAGGATTCACTGTCTTATGGCAGCAACGCCTACAATCCTGCCACTACAAGAGAAACAATATTAGCAGTAGACTATACGCAACCAATAAAGGATGAAATAAAGTTTGGTGTGGGGAGCAAAGCTACTTTTTATGATATCGAAAGTAACTCGGAGGCAAACAGCTACAGGCCTGCATCGAAAAATTACCAGGCAGATGCCTTTTTATCGAATGGGTTAACATACAAACAAAAAGTATATGCAGCTTATGCTGAATTAAGCTTCCCGGTTGCTACATTATTTGATGCAAAAATTGGCGCACGGTATGAACGCACGGAAATCAATTCTTATTATTCCAACGCCGGTAACGTGGATATACCCGGTTACAATACACTGGTCCCGTCAATTTTTCTATCTAAAAAAATCGGCGATAAGCAGGTAGTAAAACTTAGTTTTTCGAAAAGAATAGAGCGGCCCGATTACGAGGATCTTAACCCTTTTGTAAATACATCCGACCCAAAGAACCTTTCTACCGGCAATCCTTACCTGAAGCCCGAACTTGGTTACCGCTTTGAACTGGGCTACAGCAGCGACTTTGGCAAAACAGGCTCAATGATGATCAATCTTTTTCACCGTATCAATGATAACGATATACAACCTTATGTAGTTTATTACCCTGTGTATAATGTGGGCGATTCGGTGTACAAGAATGTATCGGTGAATACCCGTACAAATATCGGCAGGGAAAATAATACAGGGCTCAACCTGTTCACCGACCTGCACCTTACCGCCAAATTTAATGTAAGAAGCAATGTATTTGTTTTTTACCGGCACATCATCAACGCTATTGATAAAGGGTACAATACAAATAGTTTTAATTTCCGTTTTAATATAAATGCCAGCTACCAGTTTACCAATACTTTGGTGGCCGAATTCTTTGGCAACTTTAATGGAGCCCGCCATGAAGCGCAGGGAAAATATCCTTCCTTTACTTCTTACACTATGGCCTTTCGTAAACAGTTTTGGAACAAGAAAGGAAGTATTGCACTTACTGCCACTAACCCGTTCAAAGAAAATCTAACACAGAAAACAATATTGCTTGGCGCCAACTTTACGCAAAATGCCGAACGCACATTTCCGTTCCGTTCCATTGGCATCAACTTTACCTGGAAGTTTGGAAAATTAGAATTTAAGAAAACCACTGAGGAGAACGGTGACAGTAATTTGAACACTCCTGCGCAATAAGCGTATCTCGTCAATCGTGAAATCTTTATCGTCTGCCTGTCGCGTTACCAAAGTTGTTATTATCAAATTGATGTGATGCTATCGAAATATAATACTCCCCCAGATTTCCTTCAGAATGTAAAAGTAGTTTACATGGATTTTTTTTATCTAATGTATTGATGCATGAAAAATACCTTCAGTGTTCTTTTTCACTTTGTCCTTTATTATATCATTGCCTCCTTCCTGGTAAGGGCCGGGCTTATTGTTATTTCATTTGGCAAAGCCGATCTTACATTTTTCGCACTCACCAGGGTCTTTGCGGAAGGGCTGCTGTTTGATATCGGCGTTGCGGTATTTAGTGTAACACCCTATGCCTTGTACCTGCTTTTTCTCCCATCTAAATTAAACGGCACAAGGGTAAACAGGTTTATAACCTATACATGCTTTGTGCTTGCAGTGCTTATATTGATCCTGTCTTTTTTTGCTGAATTTACATTCTGGCTGGAATTCGAGAGCAGGTTTAATTTTATTGCCGTGGACTACCTCGTGTACACTTACGAGGTGGTGAACAATATCAATGAATCTTATCCGCTCCCCCTTTTACTTGGCGGTGTTTTGTTACTTACACTGCTCGTTACATTTATATTTACCAGGCGTAAATACTTTGCCAATACTTTTCATGGTAACCTCCCTTTTACCAGGCGCCTTGTCATTAGCGGGAGCATCATAGCGCTGGGCGCTGTTTACATATTCCCGGTATCCAATAGCCTGGCTGAAACCAGTGTTAACCGAATACAAAATGAGCTGGCCAAAGCCGGGATCTACTCTTTTTTTGCAGCGTTTAAAAACAATGAATTAAGCTATGAGAATTTCTACAAGCTTATTCCCAATGATGAAGCATTCAATATTGTAAAAAAGGAATTGAATGAACCAGGAGCGGAATATGGCAAGGACCCGTTTTCAATATTGCGCAACATTCACTCACCCGGCGAAATGCTAAAACCCAATGTGATCATGATCACGCTGGAAAGCTTCAGCGCAGATTTCATGCGCCATTTCGGGAATGAAAAAAATATTACGCCCACCTTAGATTCTATCTGGGACGAAAGTGTTCATTTCGATAACATGTATGCCACCGGTACCAGAACGGTAAGGGGTATGGAGGCGCTTACACTCGCCATACCTCCTACTCCCGGCAACAGTATCGTACGGCGAAAGGACAATGGAAACCTGGCGACCATTGGTAATATATTCCAGTCAAAGGAATATAAAACGGCTTTTTTTTATGGAGGCGACGGCTACTTCGATAATATGAACCAGTTCTTTGGAGGCAATGGCTACACTGTGTATGACAGGGGGCGGAACGCAATTGAGATGGATCAGTTTGCTGCTCCCCGGAACAACATTCCTGACAGCATGGTACATTTTAAAAATGCATGGGGAATTTGCGACGAGGATCTTTATGACGCAGTGATCTCAGATGCCGACGAGAAATTCAGTAAGCAACAGCTATTCTACGATTTTGTGATGACCACTTCAAATCACAGGCCCTTCACCTTCCCCGCGGGAAAGATTGACCTGCCCCCAGGTAGTGGCCGCGATGCCGCGGTAAAATATACAGATTATGCGATTGGCGCCTTCATTCGAAAAATTAAAAACCGTCCCTGGTTTGGTAACACGGTACTGATCTTTATCGCCGACCATTGCGCCAACAGTGCAGGGAAAACAGAGATCGATATTTCTAAATATCATATCCCGGCATTGATCTGGAATCTGCCGCATCATGAAAATAATACTTTAGGCCAGTTGTGCTCGCAGATCGATCTGTACCCAACCCTATTTGCGCTTCTTAACTGGAGCTATGAAAGTAATTTATATGGCAAAAATATTTTATCAGGCGCCTATCAACAACGGGCGTTTCTTGGAACTTATCAAAAATTGGCTTTTATGAAAAACGACAGTGTGGTTCTTTTGAGCCCGCAGCAAAAAACGGAATCCTTCCGTTATGATAAAATTACCAATGCGCAAACTAAACTGGCGGTACCACGGCCTCTTATTGATGAAGCCATTGCAAATTACCAGACGGCATATTATCTTTTTAAGAATGGCGGATTAAAACAAAAGACTGTCAGCAATAACCAGTAAGATGGTTCATAAGTTTTCCCGGTTAAATTAAGAGCGATGCCTTATTAAAATTGATGGACCAGGCCCAGGTCAAACGAACCATAGTGATAAGAAGGAATTATTAGGGTGCGCAGGGGTTTGCTCTTGCGTAATTTATGCTGTATGGCGGGATATATCAAATAAGCAAGTCTTGTTGAAAGTATACCTACTCCGGCTCCGGCTACCACATCACTAAACCAGTGCTTGTTATTATACATTCGCAGGTAGCCCGTTGCAGTCGCTACGGCATATCCTGCAAGCCCATACCAGGGAGACACCTCCTTATATTCTTCCCACATAAATGTTGCAGAAGCAAAGGCCTCTGCCGTATGCCCGGAAGGAAATGATGCATAGTCAGAACCATCGGGCCGCCTCTCATGAGATATTTTTTTTACCGAAGCAACGGTCGTGTTTACAATCACATTGGAGAGGAGGTAAAGCATAGATCTATCCCGGAGATCGTGGCAGCCTTTGATACCAGTGGCGTTTAGACCAAAGACTGCAATTGCAGGTGCGAACTGTAAGTAGTTATCAATAGAGACTTTATTGTGCGGATGCTCAGCGTATATTTCCTCTTTAAATTCCTGGTTAATATTTTTCAGTTCCCTATTTTCAATGGAGCTGAGGCCATAAAGCACCATCATTGCAGGCGCCAGCCATGTCACTGAATGCGACTTTTGCTTTTTATCCGCATTTTTCCAACTCTGCCGCAATGAAAACGTGTCGCATGCGTATGCCGCTGCTGTGGCCGAATCGTTGTACTGCCCCTTTACAGAAAAGAATGTGATGTGCAGCAATAAAACCGCACTACAGGCTTTGAGCGCTAACATTGTCCAACTGATTTAGTATATAACGCAAAACAACAAACATTCTTATCTGCACATTTAGACCGCCAATGCATGTAGAATATTATACAATCAATCCTTCGCTTCCTTTATGAATTTGCCGGCCGCATCAAAGATCACGTCTTTGCCACTCACCTCTGCCTCATAGTTTACGGCGCCGTCTGCTTTGGTGATCTTTGAAGCCTCCCCAATTGTTTTTCCCTTGTAGTGCATTTTTACATAAGATAACACTGCCGCAGGCAGGTCCGTTATTTTGATGCCTGTTTCGCTTTCCTTCATGGTACCATTCGGATCAAATGAAGCTGACATAGCAACTCCATTTTGTTTAAACTCTGCTTCATATTCTCCATTTTCTTTTTCCCAGGCAGGCTTTACCTTGGGATATTGTTTTCCAAATGCTGATCTAACGGCAACCGGTACTTTTGATGCCCCTATTTTTTGAGCGTGAGCGGCAACAGTCATCAACACGATAGCTATTGCAAACAATAATGGTGTTTTCATTATCTTTTTTTTTATAATTAATGATTTCAAAATTAACGGGAGAATCTGTACAAATACTGAAGATAGCAGTCATTAAAAAGGATCTGCTATTGTTAGATCATTCTTTCACTGCAGTAGTTTAACTAATGATCAGCAGACTGACAAACCATTTTGAATAAAACCTGGATTGGGTTTTCGATAAAATCACTGCTCAACTATTCACTGCCCGGCAACGCCCCATTGCTTTATCAAACGTCTTTCTTCTTTGGCAGTAATTGAGATTACAGTGCCATGCCGTGGATGAAAATCCATTGCCACTTTATCGTCAACGACTGTAAAGCTTTTGAAATCTTTTGTTTGTGTAAATTGATAACGTCCTTTGGTATAGAGATCATACATCAGCACATAACCTTGCCCATTATTCAATTTATATACACCGGCACCTTCCACTGGATCTTTCGTTTGCTGAACATATTTATCCTGCAATACATAACCCTTTGTCAATTTATTGGACACAGCAATCTTAATACCTGCGCCCTCTCCTTCTGTTTTAAAAAACATATAATACTTGCCATCTTTCGGAATAATATCCCCATCTATGCTTGCTCCGTTATTCGGACTGAAAAAAAGTTGTTTGGGTGCTGTTTCTAAGTCAGTAAAATTTTTATTTGCATAAGCATAATAAATTTTATCAGGATCACTAACGCCATGCTTCATCGAAAAATAGATCATGTACTTTTTAGCAAGCGGATCGTAAATAGTTTGTGGCGCCCAAACGCGAAGCAAACTATCTTGTCCTGAAAATCTTTTGGGAAAATGAATAGGGCTGGAAGTCCAGTGAATGAGATCACCTGATTTAAGCAATACAATTCCCCTGTTAGAATCCCATCCACTATCAGCAACCATGTCGGTAGCCACCATGTAAAGAGTTTTTCCATCGTTGCTTCGCAGGATGTGCGGATCACGAACGCCGCCGGTTAAACTGATTTGTTTTGATGAGAGAACGGGTTGATTATGATTGAGTGCATGAAAATTATAACCATCATTGCTGGTAGCGAAGCGAATAGCTTCTGCATCTTTACTATTGCCTGTGAAATAAACAAAGAGGTAGGCTGAATAATTTTCTTTGCTGATTCGTGGTTTTGTTTTACCGGCACCTTGAGCTGTTATAAGCAAAGGACAATTAATGACCAACAAAAATAAAAATCGAAAAATTCGCATAACGTGAATTATTTAGAAAACAAAATGGGTTTGTGAAAAAATGGTTGACAGTAGATAGAACAATGTAGCCGGGTATTTAATTCTATTCATCATCGTCAAAATTAAGTGATTACTCAGTAACCGTTATTCTAGCTACTTAATATTTTGAGGTGCTGGAAACGCTTGAAGGGCTTTAATATGAATAACCCTGGGAGAATCCCAGGGACAGTAGCTATGCCTCGTCCCTACCTCAGGGATTGAATATAATTACAACAATAAATACTTTTCATCAACCTTAATTTCTTTTCACTCAGCAACGCCAATATTAATGTACTATTCAAGCCCTGCCGGACTGTGTACCATTCATCTTTATTTTATCGGCTTGTACGTAAAGTTTTTAAACCTCACAACACCTTCGCCCATTGAGCAAAGTCCAATGCGTACACCTAAAAATCCACCAAAAGCATTGTGATGAAATCCCGATATTTCCAATGAATTTTCAATTTTATTCCATTGCTTGCCATCAGTACTATAATACATGTCGACAGTGCTGTTGATGTTTTTCAGCCGAAGGAAGACATGATTTTTTATTACGTTTTTCTCCGTTTGAAATTGCCAGCCATGGATGTTTGCCAGGATATTTGCCTCATCTGCAAGGATACCTGAATACGCAGTATTGTTATAAAAAATAACCAGACCACCGGTAGCTTTACCTTCTATCACCAACTCCACGCCGGCTGTATAAGAATGATCTGATGGCACAGCTAGCAAAGGTGAACAATTACCTACAGAATTTCCTTTCGCTTTAATAGCTAAACTATTATCAACAAAATGAAACCTGCTAGTATCGTATTCTCCAAAAAACTTCCATTGTGGTTTTAAATTATTGCCTTCAAATTTATCGTTTAAAGTAAAGCTTGAAGTGGAGGCAATTAAATTTGGTTTTTTAATTGGCTGATCATCTACCATGCTACCAGCTATTTTGTACCAGCCGTCTTTTGTCCATTCAACTGGTTGAAGTAAGGTTTGGCGACCCATGTTGTAAAATCCTTTTTCATAAGCATGATATACCATCCACCATTTTCCTTTTGAATCTTCGAACAAAGTACCGTGACCTTTCGACCACCATCTTTCCGAATTTTTTGTTGTTCTGATAACTGGATTGTAGGGAGAATTTTCCCAGGGACCAAACAAAGATTTTGAACGTGCAGAGATTATCATGTGCCCTGTTGCAGGACCTGCCGTTCCTCCCTCCGCAACTGTTAGATAATAATACTCTCCTCGTTTTACCAGCTTGGGACTTTCCATACAAAAACATTCAATCGACCATTCACGAGGTATCGGCCATCCACTGTAAGAACTCTTAAATTCTCCAGCAGCAGAAAGCCCATCATCGGATAAAGGAACAAGCCCGCCACTGCTAAAAAACAAATATCTTTTTCCATTTTCATCTACAACATGCCCGGGGTCGATGTTAGCAATTTTTAAATCAATGGGGTCACTCCATTTACCATTTATTGAATCCGCTGTAACGACATAGTTGGTACCATTGGCGGGGAAATAGATGTAATACTTGTTTTTATGTTTCACCAAATCAGGGGCCCAAACAGAGCCAACGTATTTATGCAAAGCATTTGTTACAGGGGTCCAGTTCATCAAATCTTTTGAATGCCAGATCAACAAACCAGGATAATATTCAAAAGATGAATGCACCATGTAATAATCATCGCCATCACGTAGAATACTTGGATCGGGATAATCGCCTGCAAAAACAGGATTCACATAAAAACCAGCGCCTTTATCATTGGTCCTGCTTTGATATTGTGCATTGGCAAAATAACTTAATTGAAGCAACAAAATGGTTGCGATAATCTTATTCATCTTCTATACTAACATTTTAATTTTTGGTAAACATGACTGAATTTATTCCGCTTTCAAAGTAGAGCGATCCGCTCTGTAGTACTTAGAAAAATGATTAAACTTTTAAGGGTCTGTGGTCAAAAGTATGTTTTATTATCAACCGGAATTATGCTTCGATAACATTTGATAAAAATGCTTTTGAAAATATTTAGGCAAACTTTTTTCTACAGCGAGCCTGGTTAAGAAATACTCTTACCATTCGAACTGAAGTTTAATTAACGAGATTGGCATACGCCGGTTAAATAAAATAATTATTGTGCACCTTGTATCAATGAATCCAATGCCTGTTGATCGCCAACTGTATTGCTTTGCCTGTTAAAGATGCCGAAACCATTATTTCCCAACGATCCCTCATCCCAATAAAAAGGAAGTAAACCATTTGCCTTTGCCTGCTTCGTTACATATTTAAGATAATTTGCCCTTGACGCAAGATGAAGAGTTAGCGCATCGCCTGTAAGTGTACTGCGGCGTATAGCTCCATATTCCCCCAACACTACCGGTATTCCATGATCCACAAATTTTGTTTTCATTTTTTGAAACTGCGCATCCAAGGCGCCTTCTTCACCCCAGGTAGCATTGCGTGTGAGGTCCGTAGAAGAGTGGTAACCTTGTCCCCAATAGTAAAACATCTTACCCCATGATGCATCCGCATCCAGGCCGCAAAATTGCCAGGGATCATAATAATGAATCTCTGTCATCATCCGATTGGCTATTGGATCTGCCGGAAGCGTGTTCATCAAATTATTGGTTAGGTCGATATTTGTGGATGGACCTTGTACTACCAGTACGCGGTGGCTGTTATGTCCGCCTGTTGACCGCACCGCATTAACGAAAGTTTGATGATAAGAAAGCAGGACGCCCGTTTCTGTAGCATCGTCCGCATTAGGCTCGTTGGCGCTTGCAAAAAGCAAATGCTCATCAAACTCACGCATGCTGGTAGCAACTTGTTCCCAAAATGCTTTTTGTTTTGCATTAACTGAATCTTTGGAACTGGTGGTAATATTGTTTTCCAGCCATCCGCCGTCCCAGTGGATATTGAGAATAACATACAGGCCATCATTGATGCAATACTGCACCACCTGTTTTACACGGTCAAGCCACTGAGCCTGGATCTGCGCCGTGCCGGCATTGGCATACTGGTTCCATGAGCAGGGAATGCGAATGGCATTGAACCCACTTGCCTTTACCTTATCGATCAATGCTTGCGTAGCCACGGGATTGCCCCAGGCTGTCTCACTGCCCATAGCCTCCAGGGTATTTCCAAGGTTCCACCCAAGCTTTATTTTTGCCGCCAGTTGAACGGCATTGCTGCTCATGCCGCTTGCATCGGCCGGCAGAGGGTTGGTATTGTAGCTGGGGTAGATAGTTTTTTTTACGGTATCCGGAATCACGACAGGAGGGACTGTGACAGGTGAAGGGGATGCAGCCTTTTTACAGGAGCAGAAAGCAAATACCGTTACAACAAGCAATGATGTTAATCGTTTAATGATTCGCACTGGTTTTATTTTAGTTAATGAACATTGTGGTTTCAATGCTGCAAAACTATCCAAGTTCCCGCTAAATGAGGGGCATCAATTGAGTATGAATAGGGTATGAAATGTTCAGCCTGGCTGATTTTTATTAAGGTTTTATCAAAATAGCCCTGCTTTAAAAACATTTAAGGTGCAGTGTAATACTTTGAATGGCAGATTGATAAAAAATGGAAGGCTCTTTATTTCCAATGCACACCTCGTGCAACTTTCACAATATGCCTCTATCATTACAGGTAAATTGAAAAAAATAAATGGGCTCCCCCCCCCATCAAACGCCTTTTTCTAAAATACCCTGCCTTTGCATACTGCTATCCGGGTTGGTCTGAAAATGAAAATGACAATGTATGGATATGGTGGAGAGATCTCAATTCCGCCACAAGATTAGATGTTTACTAAACTGAAAATTAGGGGTTCTTTGGAGCCCCTAATTTTTTTCGGCTTTTTAAATGCCTTAAGGCAAACAACATCATATGATGCTACGTTTTACAAAATAATCCATCATATACTATATACTAGGTCTACTATTGGAGGGCCTTTTTTGGTTTGGAGGCAGCAGGAGCGTCTTCCATAGCTTGCCTGCCAAAATGTGTCGAACTCTTGCGGTTGAGTTTGATAAACAAAGAATACTTAGTCTTTCGCAATTGAATTGCACATCATGTTAGTAAATGGTCTATAATCTCGACGAATTCCTCATTAGTTTTATATGTGTTCCGTTCTAAGATATTTACATTTGCATCTACAAATATGAAACTTCAATTTTCCGGCCATGAATCCTTCATCTGTAAAAACCTCTGGCTCAAAAAAGGTTATGACTTTACTGGCAACTTTAACGATGAATCTGCAGTAATAGAGTTAGGGGTTGGTAAAAACATGGTTACTTCAATCGGTTATTGGTTAAGAGCATTTGGAATAGTAAATGCAGATAACAAATTTTCTGAATTGGCCAATTACCTATTTGATAATAAGGTAGGCGTAGACCCCTACATTGAAAATATCGCCACTGTTTGGTTGTTGCATTACTCTTTAATAAAAACAAATAAGGCATCTATTTATAATATTTTCTTTAACCAGTTCAGAAAAACAAGAATTGAATTTACGAAGGCACAACTTCATAATTTTATTACACGGTTATTAAAAGATGATGGTCAAAAAAATATTAATGAAAATACGGTGGCTGCAGACATCAGTGTTTTCATCAGAAATTATTTGAAGCCTATTTACAAGGAAACAAAAATTGATATCGAAGAAGATTATGCTAGCCTAATGATTGACCTTGATTTGATGAGTCATTTTGAATCTGAAGATGCAGAAGATAAAAAGGTAGATTGGTATAGAGTACAGAGCAAAAGCCAATACGATTTGCCAGATGAAGTGATTTTGTTTTCTATATTGGAAACGTATCCTAACTCAAAATCCATATCATTCACTGAATTATTAAATGGAGAAAATTCTCCTGGGCAAATTTTTTGTTTAACAGATGCTGGACTTTATACAAAGATTGAAAGTCTAACTAAGAAGTATAATGGCCTTACCTATACCGAAACTGCTGGTGTAAGAGAATTACAAATAAAAACGGAATTAAAAAAATGGGAGGTGCTGAATGGCTGCTACTAAAATAAAATTCTCACCATCTATCAATATCTTAAGAGATAGTGATTATGAATTCAATTACATCCTAACCCCCAATGCCAGCGATACCTTCTCGGGCATATTGAATGCTGTTTTGACTGGAACTAAAGCTCATGTGATTATTGGTGCCTATGGTACTGGTAAATCGTCATTCTTGTTAGCTTTCAAACAAACATTTGAAAAATCTTATATCCACTTTAAAGATCACAGTAAATTATTAAACTCAGTTCCTAACTATGAGTTTGTTTCTATTGTAGGCGAGTATGCATCATTAGAAGAAATATTGGCGAAGCGGTACCAACTAGGAAAAAGTTACACTTCGAACGATGTGATAAAGGCGATTGACAAAGAGTATAAATCTTTAAAAAAGAAAGGTGTTGGGTTTGCATTTTTGGTAGATGAGTTTGGGAAATTCTTAGACTATGCCGCCAAAAATAATCCTGAATCTGAACTGTATTTTATTCAGCTTTTTTCTGAATGGGTAAATGATGCAAATACTGATGCATTATTTATTGCAACATTGCACCAGGATTTCAGCACTTATGCATTGCATTTGAATAAAGCCCAGCGTCAAGAATGGGACAAGGTGAGGGGAAGATTAAATGATATTCCATTTAATGAACCTGTAGAGCAGTTATTATTTTTAGCCGCCGAAAGGATAGATCAAAAATTTCAACAGAAAAAGATTGATAAGAATTTTGATAGGCTGTTTGAGGCCATACGTGTAGCAAAGGCATTTCCCTTAAGAGATTATTTTGATAAAGACTTAGCAAAGAAGTTATACCCGTTTGATATTTTATCCGCAGCCTTACTTACACTTTCATTGCAGCGGTACGGACAAAATGAAAGGAGTCTTTTTTCTTTTATAGAATCCAATGATCATTTAGGAATAAATGCATTTGAACAAAAAGAGAATACTTATTACGCTGCAACACAGGTATATGATTATTTAATACATAACTATTATGGTGTTCTAAGCACCAATGCAAATTCTAATTACCAGCAATGGTCTAATATTAGAACTTCATTGGAAAAAATTGATGGGTTATTTAACACTCCAGAGATGCAAGCAGATGCAGAGGCAATTATTAAAACAATCGGGCTGTTAAATATTTTCAGTAATGCATCTGCTAAGCTGGAACCTCAATTTTATATTAGTTATGCAAAATTGGCTCTAGGCATTAAAGATCCAGAGGAAATTTTACGCATATTGAATAGCAAACTGATCATTCGTTATGTTCGCCATAATTTCAGATACACTTTTGTAGGCAGTACAGATTTAGATATTGACTTAGCAATAGATGATGCTGGTAAATTGATAGAAAAGGTATCCAATGTAGTACACCATTTAAATCAGTATTTCGAGTTCCCTTTTATTGCCGCTAAGTCTGTATTTTATGAAAAGGGCACTCCTCGTTTTTTTCAATTCAAATTAACAGAAGAACCAATCAATCAAATACCGGAAGGAGAAGTAGACGGTTTTATAAATCTTATTTTTTCTGAAGATCCAAAAGTTTTGAAACGAATCGAACAAATATCTATTGAAGGCCAAGAGGCTACGATATATGCCTATTTTAAAAACACTGCAGAAATACGGAGCACTGTTTTTGAAATCCAAAAAGTTGAAAAGGTAAAGGAGACTAATAGAGAGGATAAGATTGCTTTGAGGGAGTTGGATAACATCAAAGAACACTATATTAGATTGCTAAACCATTATGTCTTGGATAGTTTGTATTCCAATAACGGTAATGTGTTATGGTATGCAAGAGGCAAGAAATTATTGATTAGGAATCGCCATAAATTTAATCAAGAGTTATCAAAACTTTGTAATGATGTTTATTCAGCAACTCCAATATATAAAAATGAGTTGGTTAATAAAACAAGAATATCAGGTCAGGTATCTACCGCAAGGAAAAGATTTTTAGAAAAAGTGCTAGCAGATTTGGATAAGCCTAATATTGGATTTACCACCTCCGAATTCCCGCCAGAGAAATCTATCTATCTTACTTTGCTTCGTGAAACTGGTATTCATCAAATATTAGATGGTGTAGGAGTATTACAAACACCTACAGATACTTCTTTTGCTGACTTGTGGAAGGCTGGTGAACAATTCTTAGAAAGTTCAAAGAATAAAGAGAGAAGTTTAGTGGATTTTATTGCAACACTTTCAGCAAAGCCATTTAAATTAAAACAGGGCGTTATTGATTATTGGGTACCAATTTTCTTATTAGCCAAACAGAACGAATTTGCTTTGTATGAGGGGGATACTTATGTGCCGGAAATATCAGCTAATATCCTTGACCTGATGAATAAAAAGCCGGGTATGTTTGCTGTTAAAGCTTTTGATGTGATTGGCATTAGATTAGAACTCTTTAATAGATATCGGATTTTCTTAAACCAGACAGAAAATCACAAACCCACCAATAAAACATTTATACAAACAATAAAGCCTTTCTTGGTTTTTTATAGAGATCTGCCGGAATATTCAAGAAAAACAAATAGACTCGATAAGAAGACCATCAATCTCAGAAAAGTAATTGCTACAGCTAAAGATCCTGAGAAAGCTTTCTTTGAAGATTTCCCTGCAGCATTAGGCTATAGCATCACAGAGCTACAAAATACAGCAAAGGCAACAGAGAAATTTCTAAAACAATTGCAAGAAGCCATAAAAGAATTGAGAGGTAGTTATGATGGCTTGTTAGATCGTTTTGAAACTTACCTGTTAAAGGAAATTATAGGTGGTAAAGAAACTTTCCCGGCTTACAAAAATGAAATAAGAAACAGGTTTAAGCAATTGAAAACTCATTTGCTACTACCACATCAAAAAACATTTTATAGTCGTATCCAATCGGAATTAGACGACCGAAAAGCCTGGTTGAGTTCGATTGCACAGGCTTGTATTGGGAAGTCTTTGAATACTATTACTGATGAAGATGAAATTATATTGTTCGAAAAATTGAAAGATATATTTTATGAATTGGATAATCTTTCAGATATTAGTAAGGAGCAAATTAATGATGAAACTGAAGAAGTAGTAAAACTAGAAATTACATCATTCGTACAGGGACTTAATAAAAATTTGCTACGTATACCAAAAGCGAAAACAAAAGAAGTAGATGCTGTAGTAAATAAATTGAAAACTAATTTAGGAAAAGATAAAAAAATGAATATTGCAGCCTTAACCAAACTACTCCAACAGCTATTAAATAATGATTAAGAAAGTAAGACATGTTTTAGGTATCTCTGGAGGCAAAGATAGCGCTGCTTTAGCTATATACCTTCACCAGCAGTATCCGAATTTGGATATTGAATATTATACTTGTGATACAGGTAAGGAGTTAGAAGAAACGTATGAGCTGATAGAAAAACTCGAAGGATACTTAGGAAAGAAAATTACTTTATTGGAAGCTGCAAAGACAGAGGAACAGGATCCATTTGACTTTCAATTTCACTCATTCGGAGGCTACCTCCCTTCTTCTAATGCCAGATGGTGTACAAAATATTTAAAACTGCAACCCTTTGAGCAGTTTGTAGGTAACGATCTGGTAATTTCTTACGTAGGTATCAGAGGTGACGAAGACCGGGAAGGATACATTTCTAAGAAGCAAAACATTCAATCCATCTTTCCATTTCGCAAAAATATTTGGAGTGAGGATGTAATTATCAAAGTTTTGAAGAATGAAAACATCGCTGCAATCAAAGAGATTTATGAGTTCAATTATAGTGAGATAAATATAAAACGAACTATAGAAATTGTGCAACAACCAATTTCTTTTAAGTTTTCTATTCACCAAAAATTAAATCTCCTGTTAGATTTAGGAACAAAGGAATTTAACCAGGTTGTTTTTGAGTTTTTGAAAACAACCAACTATCCGTTAGCTAAGGAACCTGATTTTCCTCTTTGCGATAATGAAGATGTATTAGTGAGGGAAGATATTTTTAATCTGTTAAGAAATAGTGGTGTAGGAGTGCCGGCTTACTACGAAAAAATAGAGTTTGAAGTAAATGGCAAAAAGGGTGAATATGCCCGTAGTCGCTCTGGCTGTTATTTTTGTTTCTTTCAGCAAAAGATTGAGTGGGTATGGTTGTATGAACAACATCCTGACAAATTTAAGCTGGCCATGGACTATGAAAATGAGAAGGAAGGATTTACATGGAACCAGAATGAAAGCCTTAAAGAATTAATATTACCTGAACGCAGTAACACTATTAAAACCGAATTTCTTAACCGCAATAAATCAAAAGCTAAATCATCTTACTTGATTGATGTGTTGGATGATACAGAGATGGAAGGGTGTGCTGCTTGTTTTATTTAAATCTAAAACGAATGATTAAGTTCAAAATCGAACAACAGAAATTTGTTGAGCTAGTATCATTGTACCAGCAAAGAAAATTAAACTTAAATCCACCATATCAAAGAAATTCTATTTGGAGCATTAATGCTCAAAAATTATTGATAGATACAATTAGGAAAGGTCTACCGCTCCCAACTTTTTTCGTACAAAAGAAGAACGATATAATAGAGATGGTGGATGGACAACAACGCACTAGAACGTTTATTTCATATTTGTCTCCTGATGGTTTTTTAGATAGCAACGGAAAGCAATATTCTGTAGGGGAGTTTGATGATTATGAAATTGCCGTAGTTGAGTTATCTGAAACCCTCACTATGGATGAAGTTAGGGAGTTTTATGTACGAGTAAATAGAGCTGGAGCTAAATTGGAAAGACCGGAATTAAATAAAGCAGAATTTTTTAAAACTAAGTTTTTAAAATTGAGTACAGAGTTATCTGAAATGGTAGAATTTAGACAATTGAAAGTTTTCAAAAGTTCACATATTAGGAGAATGTTTGATCGAGATTTCATTGAGGAATTGGCGGCGTTAATTTTATATGGGCCACAGGATAAAAAGACTATGGTTGATCAAATGTATAAAGAAGATATAAGCGATAATGATGTAAATAAAATAAACACTACGTTTAAATCGGTTCTTGATAAAGTATCCATTTTGAATCAAGAAATACCCCTTTCCGATACTAGATTTGTTCAAAAAAATGATTTTTATACTTTGTTCAATCTGATCATTGAAATAACTCTTTTAGAGAATGACGATTTAAAGAAAATATATAAAGTATTAGTTGCAATTTCTAGAGGTATAAGCCCTTCGAATGATGAATGCCAAACTCTAAAAGACTATGCAATAAACTGTGTAACACAATCAAACTCAAAACGGGCACGAAACAAACGCCTGGAAATTTTAAAAAGTTTACTCTTGAATGAAAGTAGCAAAATGAACAGTCCGCAAGTTGATGTAGCTACCTTTTTTAAATTGCCGAACGAATTGCAACATATAGGGACTTACTTCACTTTCAACGTTTAATTGCCTATTAATTATGAGAATACTTAGTGGAAATATTTTGTGTTCTGAGGACAAAGGGAAAAATTTTCTTGAGTTCGAAGAAAAGTTATATAGCATTGAGCCTTTAGTGAGTATGGATGACATTGAAGGTGGCAAGGGTGGAAATTCCAATGTTTTTAAACTGATAGATCCGGATGATTCCGACGATATTTACGGGATATTAAAATTCTGTAAGTATCATATTGATACTGATGATGAGACCGAAAAAGTGAGGTTAGAGAGATTTAAAAACGAAATTAGAGCTTTGAAGAAAGCAAAAGATGCTGGCTCTGATGATATTATTGAAATTCGTTTTAATGATGCTAAAGAAATTGAAGGGCAAGATTACTTATATTATGTGATGGAGAAGGGAGATTCGGACATGTTAGATTACATGAAGGATAATCAAATTGATGTTCAGCAGAAATTTGTTTTATGTATCGATGTGATGAATGGAATAAATCAATTGCATAGTTTAGGGATTTATCATCGTGATATTAAACCTGATAATATTTTCTTTATAAACAACAGGCCAAAAATTGGTGACTTGGGTTTGATTGACTATAGGGATCAAGATCAAAATATAGATGTAGTGAGAGAGAAAATTGGCCCGTCAGGTTGGTTATCCCCTGAAGCTGTAAACAAAATGCTTTGTGAAGGGACTACTTTTGAAGATGTGCATTGCTGTAAAATAAAAGAATATTCAGACGTATTTCAGTTAGCAAAATTGATTTGGTATATTTTTGAAGGTACAGCTCCGGTAGGTCAAGTTAGTCTTGAAGATTTTAAATTAGACAACCCAACTATTTATGAAACTTTGATGGGCATGCTTCAATACTCTAAAGAAAAACGACCTAAGCTTGATGATGTGATACCAATTTTTACAAATGAAGCACATTCTTACAGAGCATAAAACTATTCTTCCAAGGAAGAAATCAACTGTTCCATTCCAAAATTCAATAAAAAATCAGAATAGTAGCTATCAAATATATCTCTTATATATTCATCAACAGTTACTTCTTCATCACTCCCATCTTTGGTAAGCTGTAATTTATAATTACGTTTTTTTGTGATCATGTATAAAAACAAAGTATGGAAATACACAGATGCCAAATATCGCTTTTCTGCAACCTGTATTTGGTCAATAGATTTTAATTTTGAACGATACGATAAAAACACCTTGCTATCTAAGTTTATGTAAATTCTTTCCAAAGCATTCCCCTCACCTACCGGATACATCACTGTATTATAACCCATCTCAATTCCAGAAGCTTCCAACCCTTGCCATTGTTCTTCTTTAATTCTTATTAATTCTGGTAAGCCAATATTGTCTAAACTTTCCTCTTCTTTAGGCGCATTTGTTTTTGGAGCTTCATTGTCTTTTATCTTTATCCAAAGTAACTCTTCAAAATTTTCGCCTGCACCATGTAAGGAGATTTTCACCTGTACTTCATCTCCTACATTCATTTCCTTTGTGGGATTAAAAGCTATCTTAATAGTGCCTTGGTTAGGGCTACTTTTCGTAATGTTTAATAAAGAGCCAATCTCTGTATCATCACCAGCCTTATCACCTCCATTACTTTCATCTTTTTTTATGTCCAACAAGGCAATTTCTAAATCACCCGGCTCTTCACTTCTATCGAAATATTCATTCTCCACATCGGTATCAAACTTAATTATCTTTTCCCCATCAAGCGGGATAGACACCACTTGTCTTTCGCCATCTTTTCTGTTATGCAGCTTAAAGAATGTTGGAAAGCGTTTAGGGTCAAATGGTTTGATATCTTCTTTTGATTTATCTTTTTTCTGTTCTGGCTTCTTTATTTCCTTATCTCTTTTTTCTTCTAGTTTCAGTGTGTTTTGTAACAGCTTAAATAAATCAGAATCTTTAGGAAGGTTTTTTGCAAATGACTTTAGCAATTCATTCGTGTCTTCACTATCTAAACCAATAGATTCCTTCCTATGTCTATTGATATCATCCAATTTGCTTTTTCGCAATTTCTTTCCAATATATTCTCTTAGCTCTCTTGATTCATCTCCTTCTTTCAATCTATCCCTTGAAGCCATGAATAACTCTTTCCTAAATTCATACTTCATCTTGGTGCAATCGACATGAATCAATAAGTAATCTTTTAATAGGTTAAACTTTAATGTTCTTGTAATGAATTCAGAAGTATAATGGCCGTGCGCCTGCCCATTGATAGAAAACATGACCGTCATATTGTTTTTGAAAAACTGCCTGCGGATATTCTCTTTGGTTTGTTTTACATCATTCTTGCCGACTTTAGCTTTGAATACATAGCAGGTCACTTTCATTTCTCCAAACAGTTCATCCAAATACACTTCAGAAAAATGGTCGTCTATATAATTGTTTTCATTCTCTAATCTTTTCTTTAATCCAAAGAGATCTAATTCCAATACTTTGTTATTGGGGTAACGTTCGGCATTATCAACTGTATAAACAGGAAGTACAGGTTCGAAAAGAAATTCATTTAAACTTTGATTTAAGTCTTGAGCAAAACCAGAGTAGCCAGAAGGAAATTGGTAAGAATACATTTTAATGATAGAGCCTGTCTTAAACTTTCTATTGTATAACTTTAAATCAAGTTCTCCTTTCAGATCAAAAGCAGGGATCTTTCCATCAATCTTTAAAAATTCATACCAGGTATTCTTTTTTGTTTCAGCTTCACCCTTTGCAAATGGATGCTCCCTTACCAGGGTGAAACCAAACTGCCCAGTACCATCAAACTTTTTAGAGGCAATTAGCTGATAACCTTTTTTGCCACAAAAAACAATTGCACCCGAGCCTCCCATATTGTACTTGCCTTGTACAAACATGATCCTGTTTTTGTTGCCTCTCACTAAAGACAAGAATGTATTATCAAAATCATCTGGATGTTGTCCCTCTCCATTATCATAAATAATTACAGAAGTATTTCTTGGTGTGCCATCTGCAACTACTTGTATATCTAATGCTTGTTTCTTTCTCGGAGTAGGCAAGTCCCAATTTTTATGATCAGGAAAGAACGTATTGATTGCTTGTTCCATTGATCTTGGGGCTTGCGGAGAATCAGGTTGTATCCCATTCTCCAAACATTTTTTTGTGAGGATGGCGTCTATAGAATTGGTTACTTTTTCTACCAGTGCAGCTATTGGATTGGATTGCTGGTTTTCAATAATGCCATAGTTACTTTCATTACCGCCGACAGGAACCCAATTTATACTCTTAAAGATATTAGCGTTCTTCCGTATAACTTCTTCTAGGTCCTCCTCAGTTTTGGCATTGAATAATTCCTCAAAAAGAGAGCGTAATTCGATAAGAGCATTTGTAAATAGATCCATACGATAGGCAAGCGGAGTGTTTAAACCGTTGTTAAATTTATAAATAAATGTTCATTGTGTTTTTTATTACCTGGCTTTATTCGTCGGCTATAATTAAAGTCGATTAGCGAACGAAAGCTGAGCATATTTTCGTCGTCCCGCCTTATTTGCCGAACCACCCGTTACTGCTATTAAGTCTTCCGTTTGAATAGTCCCGCGATAAAATTTATAACGAAAATAACTTGCCCAAGTAGTAATACAAAAATCGTAATGGCTATTGTCTTTGTAAATGTTGTGTTCGTGTCTAATGAATCCCCAATGCTATAATCGTAATAACGTTTTGGGGTTGGATTTAAGTAACTCTCTCCAAAAAATAATGTCGATGCAAAAAGCACAAGTGTCAGGATTGTAATAATTACATGCGTCCATGTAAGCGCCTTAGAATACAGTAATTTATTTGTCAATAAATAAATTAGCCATACCATGAAAGCCATAATTGCTAACATCCAAAAAATATGTGTATGAGCAATTACAAAGTAAGTATCATGCAGATGTATGTCAACCGGGTTGCTTTGATTAAACACAAGGAATGATGTCAAAACCAAAATAAGTGCAGTCAGTAAAAGTAAATTATATGGTCTATTTCTAATTTGCAAAGTGAGTCGTTTTAATAGCAGCTTAAGTGATCATTGATGTTATAATACGCTATAGTACAAAATATTTCGCATCTTAAAACCGATTCTTTAGTGTTACATTTTGTATTGCTGCCCGGCTGAAAAAAGTAAATAATTGATGATAGTAAATTAACTGCATTTGAAAAGGATAAAAGTCAAAGAAATTTTTTAGTGTTAAGAGTAAGGAAGTAGTGTGTGCTGTATTTCGCCTATGTAACGGGAATCAGCACATTTACTTCACATCCTTTACCCGGCGAAGAAATAATTTCAACTTTTCCGTTCAGCATCTGCGCCCTTCTCCGGATGTTCTCTAATCCAATGCCTTCTTTTTTCTTGCTGATGTCAAACCCATTCCCATTATCCCTCACCTGCAAATGAATTTCATGATCCACATGCCGGATATTTATCTCCACCGCGGATGCCCTGGCATACTTTATAATATTACTTAGCTGCTCCTGCAAAATCCTGTAAAAGGTAAGTTGAGTATCGTTGTGAAGCGATTTTTCGAATTCATCAACATGAACCGAAACTGAAAGTTTTTCATTTATTTTTAGGCTCCTGATAAGCCAGGCTATTTTATCCTCCAACAAAGTATCCGATTCAACCAAAGGCGCCAACTGGTGTGAAAGCCTTCGCAATTCATCGATGGCTTCCGTATTATACTTTCTCAGGTTATTCAGTATCTCAGAGACTACTTTTTTATCATCTATTCTTTTTATTGCAATGTCCATGAACAGACCCGACCCTGCTAATATCTGTTTTACATTATCATGTAATTCCATACCGATTTGAAGCCGTTCACTTTCCTGTGCATTCAACACAGCCTGGCTAATTTTTCTTTCTTCTTCAATACGGCCAGTGATATCTACCAATGTACCGATGACAGCAGGCTCTTCATTATACAATATCACAGAAGCAATTACTTCAAGATGTAAAACGGCTCCATCATTCCGTATCGCCTTGAAAATATATTGTTGTTTTGTCCTGCGCTTGCTGATCCTTTTATCATAATTATTTCTTACCAGCTCAATGTCATCAGGATGCACCAATCCATCGAAAGACATTTTGTTGATCAATTTATTTTTCGAATACCCAAAAATCTTTTCAAAACCGGGGTTTACATAAACCAGTTTCTCGTGTTGAATGATGTAAATGCCTACCAAACTTTGTTCTACTATGCTCCTGAATTTCTCTTCGCTTTCACGCAGTACAGCCTCCGCATGTTTTCTGTCGTCAATGGATTCAGTAAGAAGTCGTATGCCGATCAATTTATGCCCCGGGTCATATACGGGAGAGGTTTTTGACTGGAACCAAAAATAATTGCCTGTTAAACCTTTTGACCTTATTTCCTCCGATCTATAAATTCCTTTTAGCGAATCTTGGAACATGGAATGAAAAATGTCAGCACTGTCTGGAAACAGGTAGTCCCTGAAATCCGCATCAACACACAATTCCAGGCCTTGGGTAATACGCATCCTTTCCAGGGCCGTACTATTAAATTGTATGAGTTTATATTCAGGTGAAATAAGATAGATCGACTCTTTTGTATTTTCAATAATGGCCTGGAATGTTTCTGCCTGTTCCTTTATAAGCGCTTCCGCATTTTTTCTTTCAGCGGCACTGCCCACAATTTCTGCAATGGAGTTGATAAGAAGTTTTTCTTCTTTCAAAAAAGGTCCTTCATCTTCTTCCGGCATCTCACTGTTATAAAAGACTTCCACCAATCCCGCATTTTCATTGTTTATTTTGATAAGTGCATCCTGCTTCCACATTGAAGCAGAAAAATTCCGGGATTCGAATGTCCGGCCCTGGAAAGTTATCCGGGCAGTTGTAATTTCAGGATACTGGTAGGAAGGCGGGATAATATGAACCAGTTCCTGTAAAATATCCTCTATTGCTTTCCCGGGAGAATTTATTAGTTCAGATGTTCGATAAAGGCAATTCAGTTCCTTTATCCTTTCACCAATATCGTGGTTTATTCTTTTAAGTTCGGCATCCGCTCTTTTTCTTTCTGTAACATCCTGTATATTTCCTATCACCGCCTTTTCGCCATTATGCATTATGAGAGAGCCATAAATTTCAAGCCATATAGTTGTCCCATCTTTTCTTTTTCCTCTTACTTCGTAGTGAGTAGTGTCTGCATTATTTTCGAACCTTTGCCGGTTTATCTCTCTTACAATAGGCAGGTCCTCTTCATGGATCACCAATTCGGCAGGATTTTGCAATAGCTCCTGCTCAGTATATCCAAAGATCTCAGTCATTCTTGGATTTACGTAATTAAATTGCTTACCTGCCGTGTGAATATAAATTCCTACCAATGATTTTTCAAGAAGGTTTTTGAATTTTAATTCTGATTCTTTCTTGGCCGTAATATCTTCAACCTGGGTTACAAAATAAAGGGCTTTCTCCATTGCATCGGAGACGATAGAGCTGGTAACATTTACCCAAACAATATTCTTGTTCTTATGAATGTATCTTTTTTCGACAACATAGGTGGTGAGCTTCCCCTCGATAGCATTTCTAACAATGGAAAGCCCTTCTTCAATATCGTCGGGGTGTGTAAGATCGAAGAAGGTCATCATTAATAATTCTTCCTCACTGTATCCGGTGATCTGCGTAAATTTTTTATTAACCTTTAAAAACTTCCCTTCAATAGATACCATCAGCATCCCCATTGCGGAATACTCAAAGGCGCTCCTGAAATTGGATTCGCTGAGAGCAACTCTTTTTTGAGCCATGCGAAGCTCCGTTATATCTCTTCCAATCGCAAGTATAAGGTTGTCTGAAATGCGTTTTATATTAACCTCCATTTCAACGACCGATCCATCTTTTTTCTGTAGCCTTCGTTCCCTGATATTGTGTTCTTCATTTATTATAGGTTCAAAGGCAATGGGGTCAATCTTTAATTGGTCGTGATCAACCAGGTCTGCTATATTCATTTTCAAGAGTTCCTGCCGGGTATAGCCGAGCAACCTGCACATGCTCGTGTTTACATCGGTGAGGTTGCCTTCGTCATTCATGAGTATGATACCATCAGAGGCCTCATTAAAGATGGTGAAATATTTTTCTTCCATGGGGGTCATCATTCATGCAAATTGAAGATGGGAATTGAAAAGCCGGACTTGCTATTATTAAATAGTATTAATAAATATAAACAATTTATACTACATTAAATAAGGTGTCCATTTCATCCCCGCCTCCAAATTCATTGGATTATTTTTGTACCAGTTAATCCATTAAACATATTTTTGTTTGCTGTAACATACTACGATATGAATACAGGACGTTCGAAAAAGTCCGCGTAACACAACTGTTTTTTATTCACCCACAAGCGATCATTATGGATATTAGTTTCAATATAAATGAAGATGCAATGAAACTGGCTTATAGCAAAGTGCGTCAGCGGCTGGAGCATATCTATGAAGGAGGAGGCAAAAAGGCAATTGAAAAACAAAGAGACCGCAATAAACTGACTGCAAGAGAACGGATAAATTATCTCTGCGATGAAGGAAAACCTTTTGTAGAAATAGGCGCATTTGCAGGTTTTGAAATGTATGCGGAGCAAGGTGGTTGTCCGGCTGGCGGCACGGTGAGCGGCGTAGGATATGTTAGTGGCAGGCAGTGTGTGATCATTGCCAACGACCAAACGGTGAAGGCGGGCGCCTGGTTCCCAATCACCGGAAAAAAGAATCTGCGCATGCAGGAAATCGCCATGGAAAATAACCTGCCCGTAATATACCTGGTGGACAGTGCAGGCGTGTACCTTCCCATGCAGGACGAGATCTTTCCCGACAAAGAACACTTTGGAAGAATATTTCGCAACAATGCGGTAATGAGTGCGATGGGCATTACGCAGATCGCTGCGGTAATGGGGCCATGTGTTGCAGGCGGTGCTTACCTCCCAATCATGAGCGATGAAACATTAATGGTGGAAGACAACGGCTCTATTTTTCTCGCTGGCCCTTATCTCGTAAAGGCGGCGATTGGTGAAGATATTGACGCCGAAACTTTAGGCGGTGCAGTCACCCACACCGAGATCAGCGGTATTGCCGATTATAAATTTGAAACGGAAAAAGAATGCCTCGATCATATAAAAAAGATTATTGGTAAAATAGCTCAGCCGGACAGTGCGGGCTTCGATAGGATAAAAGCGGTAGGGCCCGCAAAGGCTATCAATGATATTTATGGTGTGTTGAATGAAGGCAATACGAGACCGTATAACATGGTTGAAATAATTGAATGTATAACGGATGCGGACAGTTTTGACCAGTTCAAGGCGGGCTATGGAAAAACTATCATTTGCGGATATGCCCGGGTTGATGGTTGGGCGGTTGGTATTGTTGCAAACCAGCGCCTGATAGTAAAAAATAAAAAAGGAGAAATGCAGTTAGGTGGCGTCATTTACAACGACAGTGCAGACAAAGCGGCCCGCTTTATTATGAACTGTAATCAAAAGAAAATACCGCTGGTTTTTTTGCAGGATGTTACGGGCTTTATGGTTGGCAGCAGGAGCGAACATTCGGGCATTATAAAAGATGGTGCAAAAATGGTGAATGCCGTAGCAAATTCTGTGGTACCCAAGATCACTTTTATTATCGGCAATAGTTATGGCGCCGGAAACTATGCCATGTGCGGTAAGGCTTATGATCCACGTTTTATTTATGCCTGGCCCACGGCAAAAATTGCGGTGATGGGTGGAGAGCAGGCGGCTAAAACATTACTACAAATACAGGTAGCGGCGTTAAAGGCAAAGGGCAAAGAAATTACGCCTGCCGATGAAGAAAAATTGTTAAGCGAAATGATGGATAAATACCAGCAGCAAACCACTCCATTCTATGCGGCTGCAAGGTTATGGGTAGATGCGATCATTGATCCTGCCGAAACAAGGCAGCTAATATCTGAAGCCATCACGGCGGCAAATCACAATAAACATATTGCCGATTTTAAAACAGGAGTGCTACAGGTGTAATACTTTTTCTCCCCACAATAATGGACAAAATATCTCTATATACAGATGGTGCCTCACGGGGCAATCCAGGGCCCGGCGGTTATGGATGCATCCTGATTTCAGGGCAGCATCGCAAAGAATTAGCACAGGGTTATCGCCTCACCACCAATAACAGGATGGAACTATTAGCAGTGATTGCCGGGCTGGAAGCCATTAAGAAAAATGAATTGCCTGTAACGGTTTTTTCCGACAGTCAATACGTAGTAAACAGCGTAGAAAAAGGTTGGTTAAATACCTGGATCAAAACTGATTTCCGAGGCGGTAAAAAGAATAAAGATTTATGGACCCAATACTTTGTGTTGGCCAAAAATTTCAATATCAAATTTCAGTGGGTAAAAGGGCACTCAACAAACCCTTATAATAACAGGTGCGATGAACTGGCCACTACTGCCGCGGATGGAAAGTTCCTGTTGATAGATGAAGGTTATGAAAAAGTTGTAGCCGGGTTTTAATCCGGTGATCATGCAATGGCAGCTTTCTGAGCGCTTGATTTGGTAATGAAATAATATCCGCCGAACAAAATGGCGCTAAAAAATAAGGTAGCTAACAAACTTCCCTGGTAAAACGGTAAAGCAGCAGCAAAGCAACTCATAAGGCCATCAAAAGTTTTTGCGTAAGGAAGATTATTTATCGCAAGTCCACCCCCGATCCATACTGCTAAATTAGAAGCTATAAAATAAAATGTAGCGCCTGCTATTGAACCTGCCGCAATCTGCAAAGGGCTATTTTTCCTGATCATAAACCCAATTACCGTAACGGCTATAAACAACACGTAGTTCTGGAATTGTCCATCATAAAAGCCGGGCACTGAAGATATATTGAAGCGGAACAATACTTCATAAATAACGTCTGATAACAGCATAGAAAACAATGGCAAAAGAAAGGAGAATTTTTTATCCTTTACAATGCTGCCGGCAAACAAGGCCATTGCAATCTGGGGAGCGAAACCCAATGGCCTTCCGGGCATTATGCGGTATAAAGACGCAATGACTACCAGCAATATAAAGCTTATGATTATTGACTTTTCTATCTTCATATTTTTTATTTTATCTCCGCAAAAATAAGCAATAATCTTTGATGCTATAATTAAAAACTGTTTTGTACCGGCCGTATTTATAAATATCTTTAATATCATGGCAGGCCACAATCATACCGGCAAATTAGGCGAAGAACTTGGAGGCGCTTACCTTATTACATTGGGATATATTTTAAAAGAACAAAACTGGCGGCACTCCCGTTGGGAGGTAGATATTATCGCAGAAAAAGATACCGTTCTGCATTTTATAGAAATCAAAACAAGACGTTCTAAAAAGTTTGGCAGACCAGAGGAAAGAGTAGGTCAAAAGAAAATACAGAATCTGATCAATGCGGCTGAAGAGTACCTCTTTCGCAATCCAAACTGGAAGAGGATCCAGTTCAACATACTGTCTATCTCCATCATCAAAGACGAGCCCATCGAATACTTTATGATCGAAGATGTTTATCTATAACCTGACCACAGCCTTGTCCATCAACGCTTTCATCTTTTCCGCCATTTTAAATGTAGCAGGACAGTATTGAATATTTTGCTTGTGCACATGAATATAATCAACCGCTTTCTTTTTAGTAAGGTGCGGAAAGCCGGAGCAATCTGCGGGGCGGATGGCATAAATAGAACACTTGTTGTCGGCTAAGTTTAGAAACTGGCAAGGTTGTTTTTTGTTTTGCCAATCATCATCTTTTTTATCATAGCGAAGCCATTTATCTTTAAAGGCAAGGGGCGTCATATCAAAATGAGCTGATATCCTTTTGATGTCTTTTACATTGAAAGTAGGCGTCATCTTTTTGCAACAATTGCCACAACTCAGGCAATCTATTTCAGCCCACACTTCCTTGTCCACCATTTCCATCATTTTGTGTATTTGCCTGGGTGGTTTTTTTTCTAACTTAGATAAAAATGAGCGAAGGGCTTTTTTATGATACCTTACTTTTTGTTTGAATGAACGCAGGTTGACTATCATTTTTTATCGGCAATTAAAAGGCAGTAAAGGTCAAAGTTTTAATGACTGTATTTGGAAAGAAGTTTCACTTTAAACAGCATGTTAGCTATGCTGGCTAAATTACGGAACATTCAGAATAATGCGTTTATATCTACATTGTATATTTTAATTTCGCCAAAATGAATAACAGCAAAAAATTACTGCCTGGTCATTTAGGATGAGTTTTAGCAATGAATATTTTTTAGAAGCATACTTACATTCCAAATATTATACTGATGTGGGAACCGGATAAAAAGGGATACAAAGCTTACCTGCAATTAGAAAAATCGTTGAGTGATAACTCGGTGCAGGCCTATATCCGTGATGTAGAAAAACTTACATCCTGGCTACAACTCAGTAGTAACCTGAAAGCACCCAGGGATATTGAATTAAAAGACCTGGAGCAATTTATAAAATCCATCAGCCAGTTCGGCATTACTGCATCTTCGCAGGCAAGGATAATTTCCGGGCTCCGCAGTTTCTTCAAATATTGTGTGCTGGAAAATATCATTTCAACAGATCCTTCCACATTGCTGGAAGCGCCTAAACTTAAAAGAACCTTACCCGATGTATTGACCGTAGAGGAAATAGAATTGCTTATCAGCAAGATCGATCTTAGTACGCCTGAAGGCGGAAGAAATAAGGCGTTGCTTGAAACACTGTATAGCTGTGGCATGCGGGTAAGTGAAATTGTGAACTTACGATTGAGCTGCCTGTATCTCGATGTTGGTTTTATCAGGGTTATTGGTAAAGGCGACAAGGAAAGATTGATACCTATAGGAACGGATGCAATCAAATACATTAATATTTACCGCAACAATATTCGTGTGCATATTGCTATTAAACCCGGCAATGAGGATATCCTTTTTCTGAATCGAAGAGGAGCTAAATTGTCTCGTGTGATGATATTTTTGATCATCAAAGATTTAACGAAACTTGCCGGCATAAAAAAGACCATCTCTCCTCACACCTTTCGCCATTCTTTTGCCACACACCTTGTTGAAGGCGGTGCTGATCTACGGGCAATACAGGAAATGCTTGGTCATGAAAGCATTACTACTACAGAGATCTATACCCATCTTGACCGGGAATTTTTAAGAAATACACTGCACCAGTTTCATCCAGCGTTTAAATGATGTCGGATGTATGATGTATGATGTGTGATGTGTGATGTGTGATGATGTGTGATGTCGGATGTCGGATGTCGGATTTCTGATCTTGGAAGTAGAATATATGGTGTGATTTATGGGAAAGATGTAATACTTTTTATGATGTGGTATCTATGATTTTCCTTAGAATTAATCTGCTTTCATTCACCATTCAATGTCGTTTACTTTAGAAATTCACACAAAGAATGAAAAGAAGCAAAGCCGCAAAGTCCTATTTTCATCTTCTTTGCGTCCTTACCTTGTATTACTTTGCGGCTTTGCGTGAAAATGTGCCAAGGCTTAAGTCAACGATATTGATTCACTAAACCTTTCACACATCATTTACAACAAAACCTCCGGCTGGGGATATGACACGGGAGAGCTATTTGGATAGGCGTTCTTTACCTTATTACGATAGTTCTTGAACATGCTCATCCAGCGCAATTTCAATACGCCCAATATTCCCTCCTTAACAATGCCTTTGTTCATTTTACTATCGCCCATTTGGCGGTCGATAAAGGTAATGGGTACTTCTGCAATCTCAAAGCCAAGCTTCCAGGCAGCAAATTTCATTTCTATCTGGAAGGCATAGCCCACAAAAGTTATTTCAGACAAATTAATAGTTTCCAACACTTCCCTGCGATAGCAAACAAATCCGGCTGTAGGGTCTCTTACTGGCATCCACGTGATCAACCGGGTATACAAGGATGCGCCCCTGGAAAGTGCTATGCGGTTAGTAGGCCAATTGGCTACGGCGCCGCCTCTTACATATCTTGATCCCACTGCTATACCCGCTCTTTTCTTGCAGGCAATGTATAACTTTTCAAGGTCTGTAGGATTGTGTGAAAAATCAGCGTCCATTTCAAAAATGAATTGGTAGCCTTTTTGCAATGCCCACTTAAATCCGTGAATATAAGCGGTGCCCAGGCCGAGTTTGCCCGTACGTTCTTCTAAAAATAATTGTTGGGGATATTTGCTGAACAGCGACTTTACAATGTTTGCCGTACCATCGGGAGACCCGTCATCAATTACCAAAACATGGTAGTTCTGATGCAGGCCAATTACAGTAGAAATTATCTTTTCGATATTTTCCTTTTCATTGTAAGTAGGTATAATAACTAACTTTTCCAAAAATGACAGAACAGGCTTTGGACGAATTTACAAATTGTACTTTAAAAGATACCAACAAATTTTGCCCTGCTTATATTTAGGTATTCTTTAACAGCGTGCGGTTTAAAATTTCTGTGAGCTTTTGTTTGGTATGCAAGGGAAAATCGCCTCTCATCATCCAGTCATAATACTGTGGTTCAGCCTTTAATATGTCTATTACAGGGCGGCCCTTATGCTTGCCAAAATTAAACACCTCCACTCCTTTATCGTTGAACAAAAAGCGGCGGGCATAATCTACTATCTTTTCTTCGCCTATGGCGCCCAGGATGGTATCCACGCTATTGCCTAATTGTGGATAGCGTTGCATTTGAGATAGCAACACATCTATAGTAGCATCTACGTCAGCTTCTGCGCTGTGTGCATTCACCAGTTCTTTTTCGCAATAAAATTTGTATGCGGCGGTAAGTGTACGGGGTTCCATGGTGTAGAAAATATGCTGCACATCCACCATCCTTCTGGCGCTAAGGTCCACATCCATTCCTGCCCTGAGAAATTCTTCCATCAACATTGGAATATCGAAGCGGTTACTATTGTATCCACCCATATCGCAGTTTTCGATGAATTGCTTTAGCTCATTTCCTGCCTGTTTAAAAGTGGGTGCATCCTTCACCATCTCGTTTGTTATGCCATGAATCTCAGTTGATTGAGGCGGGATGGGCATACCTGGATTGATCAGCTTTCGTTTTACCTGCCTGCTTTCATCCGGCATTATTTTTATGATGGCTACTTCTATAATCCGATCACTTGAGAGATTTACGCCGGTAGTTTCGAGGTCGATAAACGCAATGGGGCGGGTTAATTGTAAGGACATTTCAGTTTTTTGTTTTATTGATATTTTAAGGGAGCCCCAAATAATATTTTTCACTTATACACTAAATCTCTCAAAAAGGAGTTTATATAGTCGCAATAGGCAAAAACTGATTTTTATACGGGGGTTGTAAATGACCGGCAAGATAACTTTTTTTAATAATGAACTGCTAACATTTCCATCCCAAGGCAAAGCTTCTGTATATTTGCATTGCAAAAAATAAAAAATATCAAATCAAACCCCAAACAGCATGAAAAAGATTTTATTATTTGCAGTTATTATCGCTACATGTGTCATCACTTTATCTTCCTGCGGAGCAAGCAGGCGTGGTACAGGTTGTCCTATGACCGATAATATCATTCACTAAACATTGATATTATAGAATGGATTGGATCGAATTGACGAAAGAGTCGCAACTAAGTGAGATAAAAGAACGGTCGAAAGACAAGCTCCAGGTAATTTTTAAACACAGTAGCCGCTGCTCTATCAGCAGTATGGCTAAGAGCCGTTTAGAACGCAATACCCCTCCCCCAAATATCGATTTCCATTTCCTCGACCTGATCAGGTATCGGGATGTTTCCAACAAAATTGTAGAGGAGTTTAAAGTTTATCATGAGTCTCCACAGATACTCATGATCCGGAATGGTGAGTGTGTATATGATGAAAGCCATTCAGGTATCAGTATGGCCGAAATTGAAGAAATGGTTTCCAGTTTCTAATCCACGTTTTTTATACTGCGCAAAGGATAAATTAGTGACCTTGTATTTTGCTCCTCATTGATAAAATGTAGAAGAGTGCGACGCCAATGAAGCTCAATTGAAAAACTTTTGCTGGGTCAAAAAACTGTTCATCATTTTATCACAGGTTTACTATAATCAAATTCCCATTCGACATCACAACCTGCAAAGCCTGGCGAGGCTGCTATCGCAGGCCGGTCAAAAATTCGTTTAAGTATCCAGCATCAGCGGGTATCTTAATGCTTTTCTTTTCCAGTAATAATTGTTTTTTAATAGATCCAGGTATGGCAACTGGTTCACCAATAACTGGCTCTACTACATCATAAAATTTTACGGGGTGTGCGGTTTCCAAAACGATCCCTTTTTCTTCCGGGTGTTGTTGCAGGTAACGCTCCAAAGCCAGGTATCCTACTGCACCATGCGGATCAAGTAAATATTTGAAATCGCCATAAACCTGTTTCATAGTTGCCCTTGTTTCTTCATCAGAAATGCTAACGCTGCTAAACGTGTTTTGCAGGTTTTTAAACTGGTGGTGAAATATTTCGAGGATGCGGATAAAGTTGCTTGGATTACCCACATCCATTGCGTTGGAAATAGTGGTTACGGCCTTTCTCGGTTCGTACTTTTCTGTCTGCATAAATGACGGTATCACATCATTGGCGTTGCAAGCCGCAATAAAATGCTTAACAGGCAAGCCTGAAATATGTGCAAGAATACCGGCGCAGATATTACCAAAATTACCACTGGGTACCGCTATTACCGCGGGGTTGTTTTTATCAGCCCATTGCTTGTAGGCCAGGAAATAATAAACCTGCTGCGGAAGCCAGCGTGCGACATTGATCGAATTAGCAGAAGTAAGAAATAATTGCTTGTTTAGTTGTTGATCTGTGAATGCATGTTTTACCATTTGCTGGCAATCATCAAATGTGCCATCTACTTCAAGAGCATGAATATTTTTGCCAAGCGTGGTCAACTGCTTTTCCTGCACCGAACTCACTTTTCCGGACGGGTATAGAATTACTACCTCTACTCCTTCAACATCATAAAATCCATTCGCAACAGCGCCGCCTGTATCCCCTGAGGTTGCCACAAGCACCGTTACTTTTTGTTGGCGTCCTTTTACAAAATATCCAAGGCAACGGCTCATAAAACGGGCGCCCACATCTTTAAAGGCCAGGGTTGGTCCGTGGTATAATTCCAGCGAAGAAATATTGCTATTTATTTTTACAAGGGGAATTTCGAAATTGATCGTTTCGCTTACAATTTTCCTCAACTCTTCTTCGGGAATGGTATCTCCCGTATAAGGTTTCATTACCTGGAAGGCGATCTCTTCATCGGTATAATCTGCGATACTATTTATGAGCTCCGTTGATACAATTGGTATGCGTTCCGGAAAATAAAGACCTTTATCAGGGGCTTGTCCCCGGATGGTCGCTTCTTTAAAATCTACTCTGGTGGATTGTTGATTTGTACTATAGTATAGCATCGGGTTTATTAAATTATTCTTTGATCAAATTAGCGGTGAGAACAGGAATCAAACAATGTTATTGTGCGGTGTTTCTTGTACGATCTTTACACCTGTTTTATTGATCGTGGTAACATAAGTATTGTATTCAAGGCCGATGCTGTCATAAATTTCTTTCATCACCTGCTCCACCTGTATGGCAGTTTTTTTGTCTTTACTAAGCATGAAGATGGATGGGCCTGAGCCGGATATACCGCCGCCCAAAGCCCCTGCTTCTTTGCATTTAATTTTCACATCATGAAAGCCTGGGATAAGGATACTTCTCACCGGTTCGATAATTACGTCTTCCAATGAGCGCCCGATGAGCCCAAGGTCATTCAGCATAAGTCCTGCAACAAGCCCTGCAATATTTCCCCATTGTTTGATAGCATCTTTCAACAACACTTCTTTCCTCAAAATCTGTCGTGCATCTTTGGTGCGAACTTCAATTTGAGGATGAACAATTGTTACATATAAATCGGGCGCCGGGATCGCGATAATATCCAACGGATGAATACTGCGTATCAATGTAATGCCGCCATAAATACATGGAGCAATATTATCCGCATGCTTAACGCCCGTCGCTACCTTTTCACCAAACATAGCAAAGCGAACGAGGTCCTGGTTGGAAAAAATATTTCCGAGCAAATAATTAGCCGCTACTACCGCGCCTGCCGCACTTGCAGCGCTGGAGCCAATTCCACTGCCGGGCTTTATTCTTTTATGAATAGTAACTTCAAAACCCGTCTCGCCATCCAGCTCATTGATCATTTCCAGCAATGGCGCGCCTGCGGTATTGTTCGCAGGATCGGTGGGTAACGGGTAGCCATCAGCGCTGTGAATAATGATCTTCTTTTCATCCAGCAACTTCACTTCCATCAGGTCATTTGGTTCATCCAGGCACATACCCAATATATCAAAACCGCAAACGAGATTAGCCACTGTACCGGGCGCCAATACTTTTACTATACTTCCGGTTACAGAAGAATTAGCCGGCGCTGCACTAAGTTGATTTT
>JBDSAP010000059.1:0-30510 GCA_039922055.1 Ferruginibacter sp. | reverse complement strand
ATAACTACAATACAATGGAGTAAATCATTGACCGCATCCGGCTATCCTGCAAGGTGGAATTCACGTGGCAATTTTGTGATGTATACAGCAGAAAGCAGATCGTTGGCTTGCCTTGAAAACCTGGTACACCGAAGTGGCGAAGGAAATAATGCCTTGTACAAAGTATTACTAATTGAAATACCTGTTGCCATCGAAATAGAAACTCTTGATATAAACTCCTTAAAGAAAGACTGGTACACTATTGATAATTATGCATACTGCCAGGATATCGGGGGCAGATGGCTGAATGATCAACGAAGCGCTGTATTAAAAGTTCCTTCAGTTGTAATAAAAAAAGAAAATAACTTCCTGATTAATCCGCATCACCCTGAATTTAGCAAGATTAAGCTAACAGGTAATGAGGACTTTGATTTTGATAAGAGATTTTGATCAATGCTTTTTTAGCTTACTCTTAAATACCTTTTGAAATTTCTCAACTTTTGGTCGTATCACAAATTGACAGTAACCCTCACCGGTGTTCTCGTTATAATAATTATTGTGATAATCTTCGGCAGGGTAGAATTTTGTCGCCGGCTCCAGGGTCGTCACGACAGGATTATCCCATGCGCCACTTTTGTTTAGTTCTGCTTTGTACTTTTCAGCCTTCTCTTTCTGCGCTTCATTATGGTAAAATATAACACTGCGGTATTGGGTACCGATATCATTTCCCTGCCTGTTCAATGTAGTTGGATCATGTGTTTGCCAGAAGACTTCCAGCAACTCATCAAAACTGATCTTAGCCGGATCGTAAATAATATTGAGACATTCAGCATGTCCTGTTGTGCCGGTGCAAACCTGTTTGTAAGTTGGCTTATCAACCTTGCCGCCACTATAGCCGCTTGTTACTTTGATTACACCTTCCAGTTGTTGAAAGATAGCTTCCGTACACCAAAAACAACCTGTTCCAAATGTGGCAGTATCCGTTTTAAGATTGTTGTCGTTTAAATTTTCATTCATGTTCGTTAATTTATTGGAATAACTTTTTTGAGCAGTTATGAATAAGCTCATCAAAGTTGTGATTGTTATAAAAAAGCGTTTCATATTTGTGATGTTTGAAAGAAACTACGCAAAAGTAATTAGCTTAGTTTGAGAAACAATTTTTACTAACTAAGGTTTAACAAATATCAGTTCCCAACTTAATGCCAATCGTTCCAGCAAAAGATCATCTTGCCCAAATGAGTGTTTTCTCAACAGTTATTTACAAAAAAGTAGACCGAATTTTCAGATCATACTTTTTTTGTTGTGGATCGTTCCTCCGTTCGGCAAGGTTCATTGCATTTTTATTTGCAATGGTCATTATCATATTCTTTTCTTCCTGTAAAAGCAATACCAACAATATGCAACATATAACTACGCATGCTTTCCGCTTAAAACCCGGTGAAGATTTGAAACAAGGGATTCAAAAATTGGTAGCCGAAAAGCAAATTAAAGCAGGATGGATCAGTACCTGTGCCGGCAGCCTGACCGAATACAATATTCGTTTTGCCAACCAACCTAATGGATCTTCCGATACCGGGCATTTTGAGATTGTAAGTTTAACCGGAACGGTTTCGGTCAATGGCTCGCACGTTCATTTGAGCATCAGCGATGGTAATGGCAAAACGATTGGAGGCCATCTGATGGATGGATGTAAGATATACACTACCGCTGAAATAGTCATACTAAGCGATAATGGCCTTGAGTTTAAGAGAGCAAAAGATGGAACTACACCATGGGAAGAACTGCAAATTAGTGAAGACAAAAAATGCAGTACCATAAAAGACTAACCTCTGGAAACATTTAGAATTGTAGGGGCAAGGCATTTCTTATTCAACAAAAATCTACATAGTTTGTTTATGTAATTCAATATGAATGGACGGAGCAATAGAATCGAACCGAAAACAAATACAAATCCTAAAATAAAATCCTTAAGCTTTAAGGACCGGATTACAGCGCTGCAAAATATTCCAAGATTTTTTAAGCTTGTATGGGAAACGAGTCCCGGCATGTTGCTTCTCAGCGCAGTATTACGAATATCAAGGTCTGCAATTCCGCTACTAATTCTGTATGTTGGAAAACTAATAATAGATGAAGTAGTCCTTTTAAATGCTGCTCACGGCAATTTGCCGACAAAACATTTATGGCAACTGGTAGCATTGGAATTCGGCTTTATCCTTCTTTCCGATATCCTTAACAGGGCCATCTTGCTGGTGGATAGTTTGTTGGGCGACCGGTTTTCGAACTATACTTCTATCCGTATAATGAATCATGCTGCCACATTGGATCTTGATCAGTTTGAAAATTCTTTATTTTACGACAAACTTGAAAGAGCCCGGCAACAAACTGTTGGTCGTACCATATTATTATCGCAGGTAATGGGGCAGGTGCAGGACCTTATCACCATAGCATTTCTTTCGGTGGGTTTAGTTGCCTTTAATCCATGGCTCATCTTCTTATTGCTGATTGCTGTTGTTCCATCTTTTTTGGGGGAATCGCATTTTAATGATCGCAGCTATGCACTTACCCGTGGACAAACACCGGAACGCCGGGAACTGGATTATATCCGTTATATCGGCGCCAGTGATGAGACTGCAAAAGAGGTAAAAATATTTAACCTGGCAGGTTTTATCATCGACCGCTTTCGCCAGCTCTCCAATAAATTTTATGCGGATAATAAACAACTTGCATTCACGCGTTCGGGCTGGGGCGCATTCTTTGCTATGTTAGGCAGCGCAGGCTATTACGGCGCGTATATCTTTATTCTTATTGACGCTATCAACGGATCCCTTTCTATTGGTGGTCTGACTTTTCTTGCCGGCTCATTCAGGCAAATGCGTTCCCTGCTTGAGGGTATATTAAATCGCCTTACCAGTATGTCGCAAGGTGCTATTTATCTAAGCGATTTTTTTGAGTTCTTTGATATAAAACCTAAGATAACTGTCATTGATAAACCGAGACCATTTCCTAATCCCATCTTAACAGGATTTACTTTTGAAGATGTGGGATTTCGTTATACGAATTCTGAAACATGGGCCAACCGCCACATAAGCTTCACACTCCATCCCGGCGAAAAAATTGCATTGGTAGGAGAAAACGGCGCCGGCAAAACTACGCTGGTCAAGTTGCTGGCAAGGTTATATGACCCTTCTGAAGGACGGATCTTACTGGATGGCCATGACCTGAAAGAATATGATCCTGCGGAATTAAGATTGCAGATCGGTATCATTTTCCAGGACTATATCCGTTATCAAATGTCGGTTGCACAAAATATTGCTATCGGTAATATCGATGAAAAAGATAACAGGGAATTGATCAAATCGGCTGCACAAAAAAGCCTTGCAGATATTTTAGCAGAGAAGTTGCCCGCCAAATATGATCAGCCACTGGGACGCCGTTTCAATGAAGGGACAGAGCTTTCGGGAGGAGAGTGGCAGAAGATCGCACTTGCACGGGCTTATATGAAAGAGGCGCAATTATTAATCCTGGATGAGCCAACGGCATCATTGGATGCAAGGGCTGAATATTCAGTGTTCCAGCGTTTTGCTGAATTGACAAAAGGTAAATCGGCGGTGTTGATCTCTCATCGTTTTTCAACAGTAAGAATGGCCGACCGTATTTTGGTGTTGGAAAAAGGAGAGCTTGCTGAGATTGGCAGCCACGAAGAATTATTAAATCACAATGGACGTTATGCGGAGTTATTCAACTTACAGGCTATGGGATACCGTTAGCAAATAGAGCAGGGCGAATATTCTTCTTTCATCAAAACAGTCACCGCTTTATTAGTTGTGTGCTATCATTGACTTATTGCCCTTAACCTGCCTGGCTCTTATCACGTTGATAATGATCTTATCATTAACTTTTAATGTGTCAGAAAATACCTGGTATTGGCCTTTCACTTCGTAGAATTCAGTTGTTGAGCCGATCCTTTTTTTGATAGTATAAACACCGGTGTTGTGGAGGTGAGAAGGCGTATTGCAGCAGGTAAATATTGCGATGACGATAAAAGAAATAAGCGCTCTTTTCATGTTTTAGTTTTTATAAATTTTATTAGTGGGGGTTTTTAATAAAAAATATTGGGTGATAAAACATTGCTTTAATCTTTGTCGGGTTAATGATCAAAGAAGTAAACAGGCCTATTCATTTTATTTCTGTTGATGTTATTTGATAGCTTTGATACTTAACGCAATTAATATTTATGAAACTTATTTTCTCTCAAACAAGGATCAACGTTTTTTCTACCACCTTCTTTCTCCTGTTTATTCCTGTTATTACATTCGCTCAAAACAATTCAGCAGATAAAAAATTATTTGTCCAGGATAGCCTTCATTTAATTTCAGACCAATTCAAATTCACAGAAGGACCTGCTGTTGATGCCAAGGGAAATATTTTCTTTACTGACCAGCCCAATAACAAGATCTGGAAATATGATACCAACGGAGCACTCGCTGTATTCATGAACGAGTCTGGCCGTTCCAATGGATTATATTTTGATCATAAAGGGAATTTATTTGCTTGCGCCGATGAGCACAATCAAATATGGTGCATCAGTACAAAAGGGAAAGTGAAAGTATTGCTGAGTGATGTTGAAGGAAAGCATTTTAATGGGCCTAATGATCTTTGGGTTGATCCGCAGGATGGAATATATTTTACAGATCCATATTATCAGAGAGATTACTGGACAAGAACAGCGCCTGAAATTAAAGGCGACAAAGTATATTACCTGGCCAAAGGGAAAAAGGCTGCGGTAGTTGCCACTGATCAGTTAATAAAACCAAATGGTATTGTTGGTTCGCCTGATGGTAAATTTTTGTATGTGGCGGATATAGGAGCGGGCAAGACTTATCAATTCAAGATCAATGCGGATGGATCTTTAAGCGATCAGCAAATGATCATCAGCAAGGGCTCAGATGGGATGACATTGGACAGTGAAGGGAATATTTATTTAACCGGTAAGGGCGTAACAATTTACAACAATAAGGGAACACAGATCGGACACATTGATGTGCCTGAAAGCTGGACGGCTAATGTATGTTTTGGAGGGAAAAACAGGGATCAGCTTTTTATTACGGCCTCTAAATCTGTTTATACTTTGCCAATGCAGGTGCATGGTGTTGAATAGTATAACAACAGCATTTATTGTTAATTGACCAACTTGTTTACGTAGTAAAAATATTTATGAGCGTATTTTGCTGAGTAGTACTTATAAAACTAATGCACTCATCTTTACTTAAATCACTTACCTTTGCCGCCTGTTAATAGTTCTTTAAACACTTGCAAAGATTGAATTTAATTTTGCAAACTCAGCATTACTCTTCTGAAGAGTATTAGTAGAAAATAATTTTTTTAAATTATAAAAGCTCTTGATTGAGCTCGAGCGAATAAATAAATAACGATATGACAAACGATCAAATTGAGAATTTCCTTTTACAAAAGAAAGTGGAACAATCCCCGGTACAAATAAATTTTAAAACCCGTAATTCTATTGTAGGGTTGTTTATTCAAACCAATGATTACCAGGAGTTAAAAACAAAAAATTTCTGGCGCATAGTAGGGGAGTCGCACATTGAAGAATACAAAAAAACAAAGGATGCGAATTTGGCCAGGATCTACAATGGCGTTGAATTTACACGTTTTGTCTTATTGGAATCCAGTAAAGCATAATCTCATTTATTTCTCTTTTTAATTATAGTCTTCACCGGCCTTATTTCACATACCGGTTACTATAATCATTATATAGCTGCAGGTGAAACGCTGTGTCACCTGCAGCCTTTGTGAATTTTTATTGCCCCCGCAGGTCTCTATTAGCAGACCATCTTTCAGACAGGTTATTGTATTTCTCCTCCGTTTTACCGTATCAGCATATTTTTCTTCCAACAGGGCTTTCATAATTTGATTTTATCAAAATGATCATCAATGAATTTGAATTACTCATAGATGGATTCGCATAATTTTGCCATCTAATCACTTCGAAAAATTAGTAAACAATATTGTATATGGAAGACGTAATACTTGATATTAATGAAAAAGGAGACGGTGCTTTTATCCTCAAAAACGGTGAAGATAAAATCGGTGAAATGGTGATTGGTATTTCGGGCAATGATCTTACAGTGTATCATACCGAAGTAGCGCCGGAAGCCGAGGGTAAAGGCTTAAGTAAAATCTTGTTGCAGGCTATGGCAGATCATGCAAGGGAACATCAACTTAAAGTGATTCCAAAATGTTCTTTTGTACATGCGCAGTTTAAGCGCCATCCCGAAGTATATGCGGATATCTGGAAAAAAGATACAGAGTAACCTCATCACGAATAATTCATTATGGGAAACTTAGTAACCGGCATTCACCATGTAACAGCCATTGCTGCCGATGCCCAGAAGAACATCGATTTTTATGCAGGTGTATTGGGGATCAGGCTTGTAAAAAAAACAGTAAACTTTGATGCATCTGGCGTATATCATTTTTATTATGGAGACGAGGTTGGTAACCCCGGTACTATTCTTACTTTTTTCCCTTACCAGGGGCTGGTGAGTGGCCGGCACGGCAAGGGAATGCTGAATACAACAAGCTTTTCTCTGGCTACTGGTTCAATGAATTATTGGCTTGACCGTTTAAAGAAATTTAGTATTGATTTTAAAGATCCTACAGAACGGTTTGAAATAGAACAGGTAATTTATTTTGAAGATGAAGATGGTCTCGGTCTTGAACTTGTTTTTAATGATGCAGATCAAAGACCTGGTTTTACTTATGGCCATATTCCTTTGGAGCATTCTATAAAAGGATTTTACAATGTTGAAATTTGGGAAGAAGGATATGAGCGAACCGCTGGTTTACTTACCGAACAACTCGATCATGTGTTGATCGCGGAAAAAGGCAACCGTTTTCGTTTTGCAGCAAATGATACTCCTGGAAATTATGTTGATATAATATGTTCGCCTGATAGCCTTCGCGGATTGAGCGGCAGCGGCACTGTACATCATATTGCATTTAGCACGCCAAACAAAGAAACACAACAGGAGGTAAGAACAAGGATCGTACAACGGATGCTGAATCCAACTCCTGTTCTGGATAGAAATTATTTCACTTCAATTTATTTTAGAGAGCCCGGCGGTGTTTTGTTTGAAGTAGCAACAACGGGGCCGGGCTTTGATATAGACGAGCCCAAAGATCATTTGGGAGAAGAACTTAAGCTACCGCCGCAATACGAGCATGAACGGAAAAATATGGAAAAGCTCTTGCCAAGGGTTGATTTTAATCCAAAGCATTTCAAGTAGCCGCTAAGGGTTCATTAAATGATAACGGATAATGGGTGATGGATACTGGATACTGGATACTTGATGATGGATAATGGATAATGGACAATGGATAATGGATACTTGATACTGGATACTTGATGATGGATGATGGATAATTGATAATGGATACTTGATAATGGATAATTAATAAATGGATATTTGATAATTTTATCTTCCAGGTTAACAGTAAATCTATGCTGATCTTTCATCAGCAAAATATTTTCATCAGCACGCTTTTGTCTTTGCTCCCCTTTGGGGCTGGGGGCTATTGCCTTTTCGCTCCCCAAAGCTTCAACCGTACAAGAGGGCGATGCAAGGATGATGCTATGAAAAACAAATGTCTGGACAAACAATTATGAGTTATGAATTATGAGTTATGAGTTGCCCGATTATTGACACACCATCATCTAATCATCCAGTATCGAGTATCCCTCATCGAGTATCAATCATCAAGTATCCATCATCAAGTATCAAGTATCAAGTATCAAGTATCCCTCATCAAGTATCCCTCATCAAGCATCCAGTATCAAGTATCCCTCATCAAGTATCCCTCATCGAGTATCCATCATCCAGTATCAAGCATCCATCATCCATTATCAAATATCGTTAGTCATTATCATAAACTTAGTCTATCTTCAAGAGACCCCATTGATAAAAAAACTAATATGATTGCAAAAAAGGACAGGGTAAAAATTAAATCCGACAACTTTTTCCCTGTCGTTGGAATTGGCGCCTCCGCCGGTGGGCTCGATGCGTTTAAACGCCTGTTAAAAGCCATCCCTGAAGACTCGGGTATGGCTTATATAATCGTGCAGCATTTAGATCCTTCGCATGAAAGTATATTGACTTCTCTACTGCAAAAAGCTACTGCCATACCGGTGCAGGAGATAACCGATAATATTGTGGTAGTGGAAAATCATATCTATATAATCCCTGCCAATAAATTACTAACCGCTACCGACGGTATTCTTCAATTAAGCGAACGACTTCCCAAGAATCATAAGAACATGCCGATAGACTTGTTGTTTGCTTCGCTGGCCGAAGTACATCAAAGCCATGCAATTGGTGTTGTGCTGTCGGGCACTGGTTCGGATGGCACAATTGGACTAAAAGCCATCAGGGATGCGGGAGGTATCACCATTGCGCAAGACCAGGAGTCTGCCGCCTTCAGGGGTATGCCGCAAAGCGCTATTGATGCAGAGGTGGTAGATTTTATACTTATGCCGGAGAGCATACCAACGCATTTACTGGCAGTAAATGAGGCACTTAAAATTAACGCCGATTCCAAAGATGGAAATGGAATAAAGATGCCGGAGGAGGAATACAAAGAAATTCTTTCCCTTCTTTATGGTCGCAGGGGTGTCGATTTTATTTTCTATAAACAAGCTACCATTCTCAGGCGGATTACCAGGCGGATAGCGCTGAGCATGAAAGGCGGCATACACGAATACCTGCTTTATCTTAAAGAGAACCTGGAGGAACAAGACCTGCTGTTCCAGGACCTGCTTATACCAGTGACACAGTTTTTTCGGGATACAAAAGTTTTTGAGGCATTTAAACAAACGGTGTTTCCCGCGCTTACAAAAAATAAACAATGGACCGAGCCGCTGCGTATATGGATTGCCGGTTGCTCCACCGGTGAAGAGGCTTATTCCTTTGTTATGAGCCTTCATGAATTCCTGGGCGAAAAAGCTTCGAACACAACCATACAGGTTTTCGCCACGGATATTTCTGATATCGCTATCGCGAAGGCAAGAACCGGTATCTATCAAAAGAATGAGGTAGCCGGTCTTTCGGAGGAACGTTTACGAAGATTTTTTACAAAGACGGACGGTAAGTTCCGCCTCAATAAATCTATCAGGGATTCCTGCGTATTTGCCTACCATAACTTTCTTAAAGACCCTCCTTTTGCAAAGATTGACCTGATCAGTTGTCGGAATGCACTGATCTATGTGGAACCGCTTTTGCAAAAAGCGGCGCTCACTACTTTTCATTATGCGCTAAAGGAAAAAGGATTTTTGGTACTTGGGAAATCAGAAACCGCCACACAAGCTTCGGACTTGTACAGCACCTTTGATAAAAACGCAAAAATCTACACACCAAAAGCAGTAAGGGGAAATTTTTTGCATGCGTTCGCTGGCCATAAAGACAAAACTTATAATGGAATTGGACATAGTTTACCTGGAAGTGAAAGTATAAAAGATGATTTTCAAAAAAATGCCGATGCGGTTATATTATCTCAGTATGCCCCGCCAGGCGTGATCGTTAATAACGAAATGGACGTGGTTCAATTTAGAGGTAGCACAAGCAACTGGCTGGAACAACCTCCTGGCAAACCTACTATGAACTTGCTGAAGCTGGCACGGGAAGGTCTCGCCTTCGAACTAAGGAATGCATTGTATAAGGCTAAAAAAACCAAAGAGCGATTTATAAAAGAAAATATTATAGTGCATTTTAAAGGCGGGGTGCGGCATGTAACCGTTGAAGTGATTCCATTGGATGATGCAAGTGAAGCGCATTTTTTGGTGCTGTTTAAAGAAATAAGTTCGATAGAACCGGAAGTAGTGGAGAAGGCAAATAAAAACAAGAAACGGGAAACGGGCGGTTTGCAAACACAAAAAGACGGGGTTCGCATAGAAGGTTTGCTAAGAGAACTAGCCCAGGGCCGGGAAAATATGAGGAACATTTCTGAAGACCAGGAAGCCTCCAATGAAGAGCTTCAAAGCGCTAATGAAGAGCTTCTTTCGGGCAGCGAAGAGCTGCAAAGCCTAAATGAAGAATTAGAAACCTCCAAAGAAGAGATACAGACAACAAACGAGGAATTGATAATTGTGAACCAGGAACTAAACGACCGGAATGAGCAATTAAATGCATCCCGGTTGTATGCGGAATCTATTGTTGCAACAATAAGGGAGCCCATTATAATACTCAGTAAAACATTACAGGTAAGAACAGCGAATAAAGCTTTTTACCAACAGTTTCAAACTACCGCAGACGAAACGGAAGGCAAGCTGCTGTTCGACTTAGGGAATAATCAATGGGATATACCTGAGCTGCGTAAACTGCTGGAACAAATGCTGCCTGAAAAGGGCAGTATTGTGGATTTTGAACTAAGCTACAATCTTCCTTCTGTTAATGACCGTATCATGCTTTTAAATGCAGGCTGTATTTTTTCGGGCAGCAATAAAGAGGAATCTATATTGGTGGCAGTTGAGGATATTACTGAAAAAAGAAAGATAGATGATGAGCTAAAATTGTTTGCAGAAAAGTTGGAGCAACAGGTAATAGAAAGAACGGCATCGCTGCATGAAAGCAATATTGGTCTTCAGCATTCCAATAAAAATTTAGAACAATTTGCATACGTGGCTTCTCATGATCTGCAGGAACCGCTGCGAAAAATAAGAACCTTCTCAACACTATTGCAGGACAAGTTTAAAAAGGAATTACCTAAAGAGGGCCAGGAGTTGATCACAAAGATTAACAATTCCACCGAAAGAATGTCGGTGCTGATAAAGGAGATACTTAATTTTTCACAGTCATTAAATACCGGTATCGTTTTCGAGAAAACCGACATTAGTGATATTGTAAATAATATTATAAATGATTTTGAATTGCTCATCAGGGAAAAGAGCGCTGTTGTTGAATGTGAACGCCTGCCCGCGCTCGATGCAATACCGTTACAAATAAACCAGCTTTTTTACAACCTGATCAGCAATTCACTTAAGTTTTCCAGGAAGAACATACCGCCGGTGATTACTATCACTTCAAGGATGCTTGATAGTAAAGAAGTGGCAAAACATAAAGCGCTTAACCCAAACTTATCTTTTGTAGAGATCAGCGTAGCAGACAATGGGATTGGTTTTGACCAGCAATATTCCAAACAGATATTTTCTATTTTTCAACGGTTGCATACCCGTGAGCAATATTCAGGAACTGGCATCGGGCTTGCTTTGTGTAAAACAATCGCGGTCAATCACCACGGAGAAATATATGCAACATCAAAGGAAAATGAAGGAGCAGTGTTTAAAATAATTTTGCCTTTGAAACATGTGTAAGAAAATCTTTCCCAAACTTCCTCCTATTTAAATGGTTGCGCAGATCATAGTAAAATAAATTATTGATGCCGCATATATCGTAACGGATAGATGTTGAGCCAGGTACCAGTTCTTCAATTTTGTCAGTGCCGTCATCCACAATTATCAGTTGCTTATGCTCATAATCCTGGCGCAAAAAATAACGAATAGCATGAGGAATAAATTTACGCCTGTTGTACGTAGGCATTATGCAGGATACAAGCGGTTGTTGCATAAATTGACGCGAAGGATTTATAGTGTACAAACTGTATTTTTTTTTATGAATTCGGATTCATAAAAAATTTCGCTTCAAGATAAAAATATAATCATAGAAATGCAAGGGTGCATTTCAAATCCGATGGCTATCGGATCCTCCTGCTCGGGATTACGCAACAAAAGCAGTATACACTTTTATTAAACGGATGTTTATAGGTTATAAAACATTTGTTTATTTCACTGCCTGGTTGACCTCACCCCCAGCCCCTCTCCAAAAGAGAGGGGAGCTTGACTCTGAAAATTCAAAATTGCATTTTATTAGCTATCAGCATGCTAACAATGGTGCATATATAATTGCCGCTTCACTTTTGGGACCTTGGGCAGTGGGAACACCGCCCAAGGCTGACTGCCCTGACTGTGTCCCACCACCAACGACAATTTGAAATGCGTCCAAATGCAAGTACGCACCGTTTAAGATAATATTATATGAAAAAAAAGGGGTATCAACGTTTTGTTGAGACCCCTCATGAATATGTCGGTACAGACCGGCTTTTCAATGCCTTGTGATCGCTCGTATTTTCGGATAAGCTTTACCTGGTTGGAGCTGGCGCCGCATCTGGTTTTACAATCGGCCACACAGAACCAACTGGCTTGCTTGGCGGAATAGTTATTCCTTTATTTGCGCCTCTTACCGAATTATCCGGACCGAAATAATACAAGGGCCAGCCCTTATAAGTCAGTTGTTTTTTACCATTAAAAGTCATTGCAACAAACGCTGATTTATCCAATATGGTGGGCACAACAACCTGGTCAGTTTCGTAAATAGGCCACGAAGCATTATTACTAAAATCAGCAGCGGTAAATTTATTTATTAGTGCGCTGTCTTTTCCAAATGCATACAAAGTATTTCCTTTAGCATCAGTGAGGTAAATAGTGCGGCCGTCACCTGGTGCGTAGGTGCCCAAATAGTTAATGCCATTGATGCCGGTAAGCTGGTGATTAGCGATCATTATGGAATAGTTAGGCTTTGCAACAAACCAAATGCCCCCAACACCTTCGCCTGTTGTTTGCCCTGCGGCTTCCTGCGTGCCACCGGGTGAGTAATAGTAAAGCGGCCATCCCTTATAGGTAGTTTGCTTTGCACCTGCGGCAGTTGTAATTGTACTAAAATCTGATGCCGATAAGCCAGCGCCAATGGTAGTAGTGGCACTGTCTGCACGGTAGATTGGCCAGGCAGTTAAGCAGCCGCCCGTACAATTTGATAAGCCATTCGCATCGTTAGAAAAATAGTATAATGTTTTACCGTCTTTATCAACCAGGTGTGATCCTACCTGTGCATTGGAGTCCAGGTGTATATCAGTACGGGCTGGTGTAACAACAACATCATTTTTGCAGGATGTAAAAAGAGTTATGATCAAAGCGGTTGTTGTTGAAAAAATAATATTTTTCATAACGTAGTTTTGAGGAATACTATGGATGCAGTGTTACTGTGAGCATCTGTGTTATAGTATCCTGGTTTTAAAAATTATTTGCTACAAGTGAAACGACCGCTTTTGAAAATAGGTTGCCTGAAAAATATTTTTTTTATTTTCCCTTCGATGTTTTGTTTTGGTTACAAAAAAATAGAGGCGCTGACTATATTGATCAATGGTGAGATTGATGATAAAAAAATTGAGAATGCAAGTGCAGGCAAACTGCAATGTGTTTTTAAAATAGTTTTTATGAGGAGATGCGAAAGCAAAAAATGTGAGGGTAATTCCTTGCTATCAAAAAACAGGCTCTGGGTTGCCGTTAGTAAGTAATATTTCAATGGGTATGAAAGAACGATCAAAGAGGTAATTTAAAAAGCTACAAAAGTTTCATTAGCGTTGCGTTAATAAGCCGGGCATTTCAACTGCGCTTGTTATAATTCCAACACAACGCTAATGAAAATAATATTATGAATTGTAGTGGCTTTCCCTGGATTCTGCATCGTTACCTTCAACCTTTACAATTTTATTATAGATGCCGAAAAGTAAAAATGGTGCAGCCCATTGTCCGATAAATAAACTTTTGTGCTTTTGTCCTGCTATCTGCAATCCTAACGATACTGCCATAGAGCCTAGTGCAGCCCATAAAAAGACATCTGAAGGTATTTTAGCCGTCTGATTTTCGATAGTTTTTGCCACAGGGCCTTCAGTACGTTTTGCTGTCATTGTTTCCATAATTTTAGTTTTTTAATGATTTATAATATCAATCATCTTAAAAAAACTGTGCCAGTGAATTCGGGAAACGGTCCAGCGATTACGGATCTTAATGTTTAGGAAATACTGCTGATATAAGGCCATAGGATTCCACATACGGTAGCAAGTTTTTTGAATTTGAAATGGCGGCAGAAGATTGCGATAGCGTATTGGGAAAAGGTTTCGTGGCATAAGCGGTAATAGTAATATTGTTTAAACTCAGTTGCTGAATTTGTTCCCCGCATATTTTTCTAAAAATGAAATCATAAAACAATCTGGCATTTACTTTGCAATTTAAGGCTGAATTTTCCGACAAGCAATTGGGATAACAATCGGCGCATTTTTACAACGGCGAGGTTACCTTATTTAATTTTACTTTTCAAAATTTCTATAAAAAATGAGTGACAACAATTTCATTGTAATAAAAGGAGCAAGAGAGAACAATTTAAAAAACGTCTCCATTAATATCCCCAAAAAATTAATCACAGTTTTTACCGGCGTTTCAGGATCGGGAAAATCTTCGTTGGTTTTTGATACTATTGCCGCCGAATCTCAACGTCAGCTTAATGAAACTTTTTCCGCTTTTATTCGCCACCGCTTACCACATTATGGCCAGCCCGAAGCGGATTCAATTCAAAATTTATCGGCCGCAATCATCATCGACCAAAAACGGATTGGTGGTAATGCCCGTTCAACAGTTGGAACCATTACCGACATTGGTCCTTTGTTGCGTTTATTGTTTTCACGCATTGGAAAACCATTTATCGGGTACTCAAATATCTTCTCCTTTAATCACCCTGACGGTATGTGCCTTACCTGCCAGGGAATAGGAAAAGTTACCACCATAGATATAGAGAAATTACTCGATCGGAACAAATCACTCAATGGAGGCGCCATCAGGTTTTCTACTTTTAAACCAGGTACTGCCTTATGGAAGCGATATGTATTTTCGGGATATTTTGATAATGATAAAAAGCTCAAAGACTTCAGCAAAAAAGAATGGGACCTTTTACTTTACCAGGATGAAATCGCACCAAAAAACCCATTGCCCGGTTGGTGGGCATCAGCGAAATATGAAGGCGTAATTCCAAAATTTACCAGGAGGTTTTTGGGTAAAGAAGAATCGAATGGAAAAAATAGTTCCGATGAAATATTGACACAGGTAGTTACACAAACTGTTTGCCCAAGTTGTAATGGAGCAAGACTTAACTCTAAAATACGAAGTTGCAGGATTAACGGTAAATCGATAGCTGATTATGCTGCTTTGCAGATTTCTGAACTTGTAAATGTGGTTAAAAGCATTGAAGATAAAACAGCCGCAACAATGGTGAGTGCCATAACCGAAAGGCTTAACCATCTTATTTCAATTGGATTAAATTATCTTTTTTTGAACAGGGAAACTTCCAGCCTTTCTGGTGGTGAATCGCAAAGGATAAAGATGGTAAAACATTTGGGCAGCAGTCTCACAGATATGACTTATATTTTTGATGAACCCAGTATCGGGCTTCATCCAAAAGATGTACACCAACTAAATGAATTACTTATTCTTTTGAGAGATAAGGGAAATACTGTACTTGTAGTAGAGCACGATCCTGATGTGATAGCAATTGCCGACCACATAGTGGATATGGGACCGAAAGCCGGTAGCAATGGTGGTTCTGTGGTTTTTGAAGGCGATTTGAACGGCTTAAAAAAGAGCGATGGATTGACCGGTAAATTTCTCCATCAAAAAAGTACACTTAAAAATAAGTTGCGGTCGGCAAATGGCTTTTTAGAAATTAAAAATGCCACATTGCACAATCTGAAAAATGTAAACACCCAAATTCCCAAGGGGATTATGACCGTTGTAACCGGGGTAGCAGGTTCCGGAAAAAGCAGTTTAATTAACGGCGTGCTGCCAAAAAAATATCCGCAAATCCGCTGCATCAATCAATCAGCTATTACAGGTTCTAAACGCTCCAGCCCCGCTACTTACACCAATATATTTGATCCAATCCGGGCACTATTTGCTAAAGAAAATAAAGTAAGCGCTTCTTTATTCAGTTCCAATGCCGAAGGCGCCTGTCCTGAATGCAAAGGCATTGGCACTATTACATTGGAGCTTGCATTTATGGACCCTATTACTACAGTTTGTGAATTATGCAACGGCAAAAGATTTTCTCAAAATGTTTTGCAATACAGGTTAAGAGGCAAGAATATTTACGAAGTATTGAAACTAACAGTAGCGGAAGCCAACGTTTTTTTTCATGAGCCTGACATACAATCTGTCCTGGTAAAATTGAATGAAGTCGGATTGGATTATATCACATTGGGCCAACCACTCAATTCACTTTCGGGAGGAGAGCGGCAACGTATAAAGCTGGCATCCGAATTAGATAATGCAGGCCAGCTTTATGTGATAGACGAACCTACAACCGGCCTGCACATGAGCGATGTAGACCGCTTACTTTCCATTATGAATAAGATGGTAGATAATGGCAGTACACTTATTGTTATTGAACACAACCTTGAAGTGATAAGCCAGGCAGATTGGATTATAGACATGGGGCCGGGAGCCGGAAATGAAGGAGGAGAGATTATGTTTGAAGGAACACCGCAGGAGCTAATTAAACATAGAACTTCTTCAACTGGCATTTTTCTAAAGAAATATTTGAATAGGGTGAATTGAATTTTTGCTACATATCAGACAACATTGGCATTATACTTCTATTTCAAAATAATACCCTTTAAAAGCCAACATAGAGGATAACCCAGTTGAACTTCTAAAAATGCTGTTTATTGTAACACTCCCGCAAAAAAAGATCTTTTAGTATACAAACCAGTTTGTATATTAAAAGACCAATTACGATATTACTTTTACAGTATATGAAGGGCTTATTTATATTCATACTACTGGTAGTGGCCAACAAAATACATGCACAGGTTTTGTTAGATGGTAAGCAGATGTATTCTTTTGATGACAATATTTTCATACTGAAAGAAACGAAACAAGCTATTTCGATTACCCAAGCCTGGAATGAGTATAACGATAAAAAATTTAACCTTATTCAATCCACCAACAGCGCAGTAAATTTCGGTTTTGTAAAAAATGTATATTGGTTTGCCATACCTCTCAAAAATATTACGGCCAGACAATTACAATTGGAAGCCGGGATAGATAACGGCGGCATTTTTGAGATCGAATTTTATCTATTATCAGCGGGAAACGGAAACCTTGTAAGCCAGTTCCATACCGGCTCACATTTTAATTATTCTACACGGCCTATTGCCAACAGGCATTTTTATTTCCCGGTTAATATCGGGCCAGATAGCAACGCAGTTATTTTTTACCGGATTGATATGAGAGGTAACGGACTACACCTGCCCTTCCTATTGGTAAGAAAAGGTCTTAGCCAAAAGAATGAATCAGGAATAGGTTTCTTTTACGTTTTTTTTTGCGGATGGCTGTCGTTTGTAGTGCTTTTTAGTATGATCGCTTTTTTTTGGCTCCGCAACAGGTTATATCTTTTTTACAGTTTGTATGTTGCCAGTTCCTGTTTCGTTTTCCTGGGTGATGGAAATTTTGATGTGCAATGGCTCTATCCGCATTGGCCATGGCTGGCAACTATTTCGCCTTCCGTTTATGCCTTGCTGACTTATATTTTTATGCTGCTGTTTACGAACGATTTTTTACAGTTAAAAGTTGTACAATATAAGCTGTTCCGCTTTGTACAACTGTGGGTCATACTGTTGGGCGTCGCTTTGGTATTGCTGCCATCGGCATACATTTTTTCAAGTAATATCAGTTTCCGTTATTTTGTATTCCACTATAGTTTTCTAATTTTTATCTGCACTTCGCTTTTACAAATCTTTTCCATTGCATGGAGGATAAAAGATAAATTTAAGCCAGCGTATTTATATGGTATAGCGGTAGGGGGTGTATTGTTATCCTCGGTTGTCTACGCATTGCATGTTCTAAATTTGATGCCCGACCTGGTACCCACGTATATCTATTTACCTATTGGTTTTTCATTTGAAATAGTCGTACTATCTGTCGCATTATTCTACAATTATAATTTTTATAAAAAGCAGCACCATCAACTTTCTTTGGATATTGCCAACCAGCAATTAAATTTCAGCAAACAGTTGCTGCAGGTGCAGGAAGCAGAACAGCAACGTATTGCGGAAGATCTTCATGATGAACTTGGGGGCAACCTTGCAGCTATTAAAATGAAACTGCAAAGCATTGACGTGAAGAGTGAAGACCTGGACGGTATCATCAACCTGATTGATACGGCCAGTAAAAATGCAAGGAACATTGCCCACAACCTGATGCCTCCGGAGTTTGAAGAAACGAAGCTGGAAGAACTATTGCAAAATTTCTTTAACCGGATCAACAGGGAAGGAGATATACGTTTCAATTTTATAGTAACAGGTAATGATGGACATTTTGACAAACAACAATCTCTTATTATTTACCGCATTTTACTAGAGTTAACCAACAATATCATCAAACATTCAGGAGCCACCAAAGCCACCATTCAAATGTTGAATTATCACGACTATTTAGAAATATTGGCAGAGGATAATGGCGATGGCTTTACAAACAAAAGCGGCGATGGTATCGGGCTTAAAAATATCCGTTCCAGGGTTGGCTTTTTGAAAGGCGAGCTGAATATAGACAGCGGGACAACAGGCACTACCATTATCATTCGCATACCATATACGCAATAAAAATGCAGGCACAAAAAATTAATATCATCATTGCAGACGATCACGTGCTGTTTATCGAAGGTCTCCGATTGCTATTGAAAGATGAAGCCGATATACAGGTGACAGATGTAGCCAGCGATGGCAAAGAACTGCTTGATATTATTGACCGCCACTCAGCAGACCTGGTATTGCTTGATATTAAAATGCCAAAGATAAATGGGCTGGAATCCATCAGGTATATAAGGCAAATAAACCGCAACATAAAAATAATTATACTATCTTCCTACAACGACGACCACCTTGTAAACAAAGCAAAAGAATATGGCGCAAATGGCTACCTGCTAAAAGATTGCAGCAAGGAGGATTTGTTGCAAACCATTCGTCTGGTAAACAGCGGGCAAAGCTGTTTCCCTTACCTGCCGCCACAGGCATCAAATGATTTTGATAGCAAAGATAATTTTGTGAAACAATTGAAACTTACTGAAAGGGAACTTGAAATATTACACCTCATCGGGAAAAATTATACCAACCAACAAATAGCCAATCAGCTTGGTCTTGTAAAATTCACCGTAGATACCCACCGAAAGAATATCAACCAAAAACTTGGTATTAATAATCCCGCTGCATTGATGAAGTTTATTGTGGAGAATGGGTTGTAGGTTTTTTTTTATGGTACCAACTTGTTGGTATTTGTATTTGGAAATATAAGAACAATTTTTACTTTTTCTTATTCATTATTTGATTTTTGATTATCTAAACAGAACCCCTTAAAAAATGAAAAAAATATTGGTAATTATTTGCTTTGCCGCTTCTGGATATATGTCTAATGCTCAAAATGTAGGTATTGGAACTACCAATCCACAGTATAAGTTGGATGTAAAAGGTTTTATAAATACCGATAGTGGTCTTGTAGTGAATAATATTGTAGTTATCTCAAGCGCTGGAATTATCAATCCCTATTCAGGTACATTTACTAAAATCGGAGTGAAAAAGAGTGCTTTTTTTGATTTAGATGTAAATAGCATTATTAACTGTGATAGTGCCTATTTTTTAAAAGGAAATCCGTTGATTGTGCATCCAATGCAAAACCTCGGAGTTGGTTTTAATACTTTAAAATCTACTACAACTGGAAACTATAACACATCATTTGGTGATCAATCTTTATTGGCAAATACTACCGGATCATTTAATACTGCCATTGGAACGAATTCATTGAATGCAAACAAAACAGGCGAACAAAATACAGCTCTCGGAGTGGCCAATTTATACAACAATACAACGGGTAGTTTTAATACGGCAATTGGAACAAATGCCTTACTACAAAATACTTCAGGTGATAATAATGTAGCGGTTGGAAATGCACTCTTTTCTAATACCACAGGGCATGAAAATAATGCTGTTGGCAATGGGGCTCTTAATTCAAACACAATCGGCCAATTCAACACAGCAATTGGGCATAATGCGTTAGCAAGTAACAATACAGGAAATGAAAACTCTGCGTTAGGTGTCGCAGCTTTGAATGCTAACAATAGTGGAAGTTATAATACAGCAATTGGAATAAATGCTTTACTAAATAATACAACTGGGTCCACTAACACCGGCATAGGTAATAGGGCATTGTTTTCCAATACAACAGCTGATAATAACACTGCCGTGGGCTCTAGTTCCTTATCCAATAATACTACCGGCACTGGTAATACAGCAGTGGGGGTTAGTAGTCTGGGGACCAATACAACGGGAAATTGGAATACAGCTTTCGGTATTGCAGCACTAAATTCAAATACTACGGGGTATAACAATACAGCAGTCGGCAATAATACGCTTCAGAATAATACCATAGGTGTATTTAATACAGCAGTAGGGTCCAATTCTCTACTCAGCAACACTACTGGAGGAGGCAATACTGCTCTTGGAATAGCAGATTTATATAAAAACACTACAGGAGGAAGCAACACTGCAATCGGAACAAATGCATTACTTAATAATACAACCGGGTCCACTAATACCGGCATAGGTAATGCAGCACTGTTTTCCAATATTACAGCTGATAATAACACTGCTGTGGGCTATAGTTCCTTATTTAATAATACTACCGGCACTGGTAATACAGCAGTAGGGGTTAATAGTCTAGGGACCAATACAACGGGAAACTATAATACAGCTTTCGGTATTGCAGCACTAAATTCAAATACTACGGGGTATAACAATACAGCAGTTGGTAACAATACGCTTCAAAATAATACCACAGGTATATTGAATACTACAATAGGGTCTAATTCCCTATTTAGCAATACCACCGGAGGAGGTAATACAGCCATTGGATTAGCAAACCTATTTAAGAATACTACCGGATCAAGTAATACGGCAATTGGAACAAATTCTCTATATAATAATACAGTAGGAACAAATAATACGGCAGTTGGAAACGCCGCCCTATTGAATAACACAACCGGAAATAATTTAACTACTATTGGTGCAGGCACATATGCTGCTGATGGTATTACAAATGCCACTGCAATAGGAAGTGGCTCTTATGTAGGAATAAGTAATACCATTGTTCTGGGAAATGGAAGCGTTACAAAAGTAACAACGACTGGAGATATTAACACCGCTGGAAATATCAACGCGGTAAAAAACATTTTAGCTTCAGGGAGTATTCAAGCATCCGTGGACGTATTTGCTACCGGACAAATGTTTGCTCAAAAGTTTAATATTGTATCGGACAGCCGCCTCAAATATAATATTACCGACGATGTAAAAGGACTCGACTTCATTTTGCGTCTGAGACCAGTAATCTACCAATTGAAGGTACCAGGGCTTAAAGATTTTTCTGAGAGCATTCACGACACAAATCAATCTGAAAATTTAGTTAAAAAGGTTTCGTTTAACGAGACTTCATTAATAAGAAGGACTGGTTTCATTGCACAGGAGGTTGAGTTAGCTGCAAAGTGTGCAGGGTTTGATTTTGATGGAGTAAATGTGCCAAAAACAGCCAAGGAATATTACAGTCTTAGTTACGCCAGTTTTGTAGTACCCTTGGTAAAAGCGTTGCAGGAGCAACAGCAGGTTATCAGGAATTTGGAAAAGAGAATGGCTGACTTGGAGAGAAAGATCGTCACACACAGAAAATAAGAGATATAGATAGTAATATGATATAGTACCGTCGGCAGTGCTTCATAATTGTCCAATACTAAAGAAAACGACTATAGGAAATTATTCCGAATTTGTATGTCATAACTTATTCTATGAAAACTCAAAAACTATACACTAAAAACAAAAATAAAATGAAATCCTATTTGGTTTTACCGCTAATTTTTCTTACTAATTTTTCAACACAGTATAACCGTGAAGATGATAAGAATTTTCAAAATTACGAACTGAATTTCGCCGTTGAAGAGCAAAATATTGGAAGTCAAATTTTTAAAAGCGATCCAATGCAAGATGCTATTATTGTTAGCGGCTCCAAGTACTGCAATCCCGAATGGAAACCAAAAAATATTAAAAATAATTCAAGTACACAATTTCTAACTATTACTGTTAACGAAACGACAAGCCGGCCGGGGAGCGGTATTCCACCATCGAATCAGACCCTTGTATTTTCTAAATTGGCACCACAGGAACAACGAGAACTCGGTTGCGCTGGTTGTGGTTTTACTACAACAGGACAGTTATGTATTGGATATAAAGTAATAGCAGCGGTATACATAGCTCCGTAAGTAGAACTGCAATTTGTTGATCTAACTCCTGTTTTACTATCAGGTATCTGGCAAAAAGTTTTATCTTTTTCTCTCATTAGTAAAAGTCTAAGCGGGGCAACTCAAACTTAACTAGCAGGGCCATTCCAACGAACGGCCCTGTTTTATTTTTTAATGTGTTATTTTAGCCGGACAATTGCTTAGTATGATAAATAAACCTTTAGTAAAAAGCGCTGTGATAATTATTTCAGCGCTTTGTTTTTTTGCGGCTTGTACCAACACCGAAAACCAATCAAAGTTCAATGGCTGGACAATGGCCCACGGCAATTCGGATGGGAATAAGTATTCATCCCTAACGCAGATCGATACCGGCAATGTTCAAACTCTACAGGTGGCGTGGGAGTTTCATACAAAAGATGCTGACACTGCTGCACACTCGCAGATACAGTGCAACCCCATCATTGTAAATGGTATTATGTATGCAACATCTCCGCAGCTAAAAGTGTTTGCAGTTGATGCCGCAACGGGTCAACAAAAATGGATGTTTTCTCCTTATGACACCATCACAGAAAATAAGAGCGGGCATTTCAATTTAAACAACAATCGTGGTGTTACTTACTGGAGCGATGGTAAAGATGACCAACGCATTTTTTATACTGCCGGCCCGTATATGCATTGTATCAATGCCAGGAACGGCATACTGGTTAAAAGCTTTGGCAACAATGGTAAAATAGATTTGCATGATGGCCTTGAAATGGAAAATGTAAAAGACCTTTTTGTTACTTCCACATCACCGCCCTCTATCTATAAAAATATACTCATTACAGGAACGAGAGTTTCTGAAGGAATGGATGCAGCGCCCGGCGACATTCGTGCTTATGATGCTATAACAGGTAAGATTGTATGGCAGTTCCATACCATTCCAAGGCCCGGTCAACCGGGCTACGAAACATGGGAAGACCCTAATGCATGGAAGACAACCGGCGGCGCCAATAGCTGGATGGGAATGACCATTGACCAGGAAAAAGGCATTGCTTATATTCCGCTTGGTTCTGCTTCTATGGACTTTTATGGTGGCAAGAGGAAGGGCGCTAATTTATATGCAAGCTCAATGCTTGCGCTAGATGCAGCTACAGGAAAATACATCTGGCACTTTCAATACATTCATCATGATACATGGGATTGGGATCCTTCTTCTCCTCCGGTATTGTTGACCGTTAATCACGATGGTAGTAAAATTGATGCGGTTGCACAAACTACCAAGACAGGCTTTGTGTTTTTATTCAACCGTGCAAATGGTAAGCCGCTGTTCCCGGTAATAGAAACGCCTGTTGATACCGCAACAAAATTGGTTGGTGAAAAACTTTGGCCCACACAACCAATTCCTCAAAAACCTGCGCCATTTGTACGGCAGTCATTAACTGAAAAAGATATCAATCCTTATTTGCCAAAGGCTGAATATGATTCTATGATTAAAATTGTTGGCAGAATTCATACCGGCAAAATGTTTACACCGCAATCAAAGGAAGGCACCATAATTTTTCCTGGCTTTGATGGAGGTGGCGAATGGGGCGGTCCTGCTGTAGATCCAGAAAAAGGCATCCTGTATGTGAATGCCAACCAGATGGCGTGGATACTCCAGATGTTTGATGTGGATGCAACAAAAAGAGAAGAAAATTTTGGCCAGGCAGGCCTGAGATTGTACAAGCAAAATTGCCAGAGTTGCCACGGACCTGATAGAAAAGGAAGCGGTAATTATCCGTCGATTGTGGAGGTTGGGAAAAAATATGATCCAAGAAGTTTTGTCGAATTTATTAATGCGGGAAGACGAATGATGCCTGGCTTTCAGCACTTGAGCCAGCAGGATAAAGATGCGATTGCGTCCTTTGTTTTGAATAAGCAAACTGAGCAGCAGCAAAAATATAAGCCGAAGCTTTCTGCATTGGACTCTTTTAGAATGTTGCCCTACGAAATTTCAGGCTATAATAAATTTATAACAAAAAGCGGCTTGCCTGCGCTCTCTCCGCCATGGGGTGTGTTAAACGCTATCGATTTAAACACCGGCGAATATGTTTGGAAAACCACCCTTGGTGAGGATTCATCTTTTAAAGCGAAGGGAGCAAAGGAGACGGGCACAGAAAATTATGGCGGACCTGTGGTTACAAAGGGTGGGTTGTTATTTATTGCTGCAACAAAAGATGGAATGTTCAGGGCCTTTAATAAGCGAACAGGAAAATTATTGTGGCAAACAAAATTGCCCGCTGCAGGTTTTGCAACGCCATCCACATATGAAGTAAATGGTAAGCAGTACATGGTGATTGCCTGCGGCGGCGGCAAACTCGGTACCAGGTCCGGAGATTCTTATGTGGCTTTTGCTTTGCCGTAATTTTCAAGAATGAAGGAGCGAAAACCGTTTATTTAAGAATCTTTATTTAGTCGAATGTTCAGTTCTGAAAATATAAAAGTAAGTTTATTAAAGCTCGGAACTAGGATTCCAGCGGCAGTTAAATTTGCTGTAATAGTTTAATTCTGTTGTGAGGATTTAATGAAATTATTCAAAAGTTCTCCGGAGATAATTTACTTGTCCCAAATGATAATTCAGGTGCAGTAGTAACTGGGTTAAGACATAATTATTTGTAGAGTTGTCTTTATCAAAAAACCCTGGGTAAGGAGATTCCATCTGCTCTTGTGTCAATTCGTTTACCGCATTATTTATCATTGGAATAAGTTCCAGCAGTTGTTCTACAATTAGTTTTCTACCGATTCCTTTATTAGAGAATTCCTGGTCTCGGTTTCGTACATAACCAGTATGAGAGAGCGTTGCACCGATTAAATAATTTAATCCACCAATTATATGCAATGCAAGGTTTCCGCTGGAGTTTTTGATTGTCCCGTAGGTCTTCCAAATATTTCCCTCATTTTCAAACGAATTAATTTCCTCGATTAGTTTGCGGATGTCTCGCTCATACATGCTTGCTATTTCGCTTTTCGTCATGTCTTTATTTTTCTATTGTGACAGCATAGTACAGGTTTAAAATTTTCCTGACTTTGTTGCATTGAAACTGTCATGAGCAAACAAATGGTCAACAGTGTCATTGTTACTCTGTCCATGGCTATATCAACCACTATTTAGGCACTGTAAGCACAATAAAGAATGAAGTCTGTGACCCCAAAAAATAGATGTCGTGGCAAAAACCAAGAGTAAATAAAATGTTTTATAATCGTTTTGACGAACCAACCTACCAAGTGCAAACAACGCTAATAGTCCAGATATGAAATATAATGTTGTTCCGAAAAAAGGTCCGCTGTTCATGTGACTATTTGCTGTCTTCTGTGCATAAGGCAATAGAAAAAAATAGATCAACAAATTAACGGCTACAAGTGTCATCAATATGTGTATGTCTTTCTTTCTCACTCTTATTTTAATTAGTTCTTATTTTGTAAAAACTATTTTTGTAGCGCTTCAATACTTTGTCTTGCTTGTTGTTTTGCTTGCTCATCTCCATATTTTTCAGTCAATTGATAATACTTTATTGCGTTTGCTTTGTCGCCTTTTAATTTATAACCTTGAGCAATATTGTTCAATACAATAAAATCTTTGGGGTTAATTTTTTCTGCTCGTTTTAAATATTCGATTGCTTTATCATAATTTTTTGTCAGCATCAAAGCAACAGATGTTGTCGATAATATTTCTACATTATTATCATAATACTTCAAAGTAGACTCGCCAATTTGTATCATATTGGGAAGTAAATTATCGTCTTCTGTGTCATATAATTGTTTCAGGTATGATTGAATTGTTTCCAACATAAAGCTTTCACCATCCTCTTGCTTTTTGTTCTCTGTCCAGAGCCATACGTTATTATTTACGTGTGAATACTCAATTGTTTTTATAACCTCTTTTGTAAAATTATCATAGTCCCCAATTTGCTGAAGTACATAACATTTCCCAAATCGTATATCCAATCTGTTCGGAAATTTTTCAATTCCTGTGTTCGCGTACTTAATTGCTTTGCCTAGTTTGCCTGGATTAAAACCCTGGTTTGAATTCATGTAACCCGCAACCTTTCCTGTGCTATCTGTGAGCTGGAAACTTTGTTTACTTTTTTGTTCTCCGTCAAGGGAAATAATTTCTTGTTGACTATTTGAAAAATAAAAGTTGATTGCTGAAGTATAAAGTTCAGGGTCGTTAGGGTTTGATTTTTCCCATTCGGCAAAAAGAGATTCAATTTTTGTAGTGTCGTTATTTTTAAACAGCTTTTTAAATTTCTCATAGTTTGTTTGTGCAAACACAAGAGTTGAAAAGGTTGTTAAAAGTATTAGTGTGATTATTTTTAGCATGGGAGCTTTTTATTTGTTGGTACGTTTGAATATTGTTGCAGGTGGGGATTTTATCATGTTCCGCCATGAACTGAAGGCTGGTTTTATTTTTTCGTCGAAATTAAGAATTTTTTATTTTCGCTTTATTCGTCAGCCGAAACCTTTGCTGTAGGTATTTACAGCTGGTTGTTTTAATCTCACGCCCCACTTGCAACATGGATACTTTTGTTGCCAGAAGTATTAGCCCATTTTTGTAAGATCTCCTTTGTTTTGACGAGACCAAGTTGCCCTGGGTATTTAATAAAGCCGATTATTTCGCCTTTTTCTATTAAAAGTGTTTCTCCACACCCCCCGTGATAAAGATCGTTTCGATTTTTCTGTTGCTCAATGACGCAACTTACTACGTAGTGTTTAGATTGGTCAGAGCAGTCAACTTTAAAAATAGGAATTTCTAATGCTTCAAGTTCATCAAGAGCTTGCTTAATTATACTTTGGGATACCCTTTCCTGTCCTGACCAATCAACAAAAAAATATATAATCGCTTCGTCAATTTTAAGCGTGTTCAGAAAGTCTTGTTGTGTTACTAATTCTTTAAATTCGTTTACCTTCTGCATATCGCTAAAATGATCTATTAAATACGTCTGCCAACCCATCTACTTGCGTACTTGAAAATAATCTATTGCGGCAATCCAACCAAAAAGACACGATTGCCAACCGGCGAGCATCTTTAGTCTCAAGATACATTTAGCACGATTCCGGAGTTCCTTGATTAGCATTTCTTTCACCATTAACATTCCCGCTTGCATCACACAGCCCTTTTCTACAAATAACTAAGCCACCATTTATCCTTATTGTTTTGTTTATACTTGTCGTACCATTTACATATTGGATAGAGCATTACAACAATAAATAGCCAAACCAGGTACGTACCTAATAATGAAAAACCATAGCCGGCCAGCCATGGACTGTCTTTGGCACTTGGAGTAAACGTTATGATTGTGTCGGTCCATGGCCTGCCACTAATAGCAATAGCAACTGTGGCCAGTAAATGAATGAGGTAAAGATGTAAAAGATAGAAAAACATTGGAACTCGGCCGAAATGAATTAATCTATTTCCAAGCCATCCCAGTTTTCGTTCTGATAATGCTAAAAAAATAATTGATACACCCAATGTCATCAGCGTGTACAATAATGAAGGAGGATATTTTGTGGTATTTAAAAATGAGCAAACTGTCATGGCAAGAGAATTTTGTGGAGACCAAAGATCTTTGTCGCCATAAATGTTTAGGCCCCTCAAAATAATAAACAGCCCTATTGCAATTCCACCGATAGTAAGCAGGATTTTCTTTCTCTTAATAACATCAAACCCTTTTTGATACAACTGCCCAAAGCAGTAGCCGAGCGCCATGATGCCAAACCAGGGAAGTACGGGATAACTGGTTGCTATTGTATAGCCGTCAATAACGAAGCGTTTTCTTTCATGTAATTCTGCCCACACAAAACCTTTAAATGTATTTTCGGTCACATGAATGTTATCAAGTGCATTATGGAAAAAAAGAATTAACACACCTACAATAAGTATCACTCGTATTGGCAAATGAATAACGGCAGATAAAATGACAATGCTGAATCCTAATACCCAGATTACCTGGAGCCTGGTAAAAATAAAAGCTGGACTAAAGCTCCAGGCAAAACTTACTATAGTAATTTCAAGCAGCATTAACCAAAGGCCACGGGTCAATAAGAATACAGAGAGTTGTCTTTTGGTTTTACGTTCACCAACCAGGAATGCTGATGTGCCGGCAAGAAACACAAAAGTAGGCGCACAAAAGTGTGTTATCCACCTGGTAAAAAAAATAGCAGGATTACTGTGCGATAAGTCAGTGGGATCAAATAAAAAATTGTCAGCATGGAAATAGTCTCTCACATGGTCAAGTGCCATAATAACAATTACAATTCCACGAAGTAAATCTATTGACTCAATTCTTGATTTAGTGGATGCTGTCATAATAATGGAAGGAGTTAATTCTGTCAAATGCCTGTATCAATTGTAATACAATATTGTAGGCAGGTTTAGTCTGTTGTCTTAATTATTCAATGATTCGATAGGTCTTGATGAAGGGTATTAATATCTCTGTCGGTGTGTAATCGTCAATATTCATTTTTGCCTTTATGGTTGTTTGCAGCGGCTGCTTTGCAGTTTCCACTAACGGCGGGCATTGCGAAGACCGGAAACCCATTTCTAAGAACTACAAGGAAGTGCTAGCGAGTATACATTCCTGTGTCAAGAAGAACTACAAACATAAGTTCCTCTGTTTTATTATTAATTGGAAGTGATCCACTCCATCCTCCTCGCATCTCGCCAATATGTTTTGCATTATTCTTCGTATTAAATTCTTTTAGGTCCTCCATAGTTGCTTTCAAAGTCTCCGACAAATCCTCGGCAATTCTCGTTAATTTTTCCAGCAAATAATCCGCAACGCCTTTTGTAGCTATGTCCATTGTTGCTTTAAACGAAAAATAATCGGGAAATAAGCACTTTTGCTCATGTAGTAAAAGTGACAGTTCTAAAATTACAGGTTGGAATGTTTTGCTATGTCGAAAATGTTCGACCAGCATTTGTTTTTTTGCATCGCCCAAATATTTCTTGTATTCTGATTTAAGGAAAGCCACTTTTTCTTTTTCGGAATTAAAAACTGTGTAGAGTACCATCCATGTTTTACCCAACGCAGGAACTAAAATATTTTTGTAATAAACTAACCGCTCTCTCGCTGCATTTAGCTGAGGCAGAGACTGCTTATCATTCTCAATAAGCCTGTTCTCAATTTCCTTTAACTGGCGGAATCGTTCCGCCGCGTAGTTTTCAAATTGAGATGAGGTTAAAATCTCTTGGAATTTAACTTGCTCATAGTCCAATTCTTCCCAAGCTGAAAAAAAATATTTAAATGAACCTGAATCTCTTTCATGTTCATACCGAAGCACTTTTTCAGCTTGTTCATTGCTAAGGTTAATACTGTTCATTGCCTTGTATCGGGTCCGCAAAGATTCTATCTCCCATTCATTATCGTTAGGTGTTGTCATGATATTTTTAAATGCAATTGTTACGCAATTTTTTTCTCTCGTTTGAGTTCAATAAAGTTTGTTATTTCTCTTTGATTTCCGATTAGAAGCAGTCCTATTAAAATTTTAGCTCCCGCTAATACACTTTTTGAAAGTGTTACATCTGTTTGACGATAATTTATTCGGTTTACCTGGAAATATAATATCATCTCTTTGCAGAAATTAGGGATTTCTTCAGCGAGTAACAAACCTCCAATAATAATTATAGAAATTGAAAGGATGGCTGAACGATGTAATTTGAAAGTTATGGTTTCGTTCTCAAGTTCGCTTTCAAGATTGAGTTTCGAAATAACTGTTTCTGTCCTAAATAACAAGTAATTGATAATTATTAAATAGGCGCCCAATGTAACTCCGGATGAAATTAACATCCAAATAGCCTCGCCATAAGTTTCTGAATTTAGGTAGAAAAAAATAGAAATAATTTGAGGAATAATTTCAACTACGTTCTTAATAAAAAATATTCCAATCACTTTTAGAATAATACTGAACAAAGATTTTAATGTCATAAATGTTTATGTGGGTTTTAAAATTTTCGTTAAACAAAAAGGGGGAACTTACATGTACAAGCTCTCCCTTAAAAGTAAGTCTTTGAACCAATCAGCTTTCATATTTAATCCGGAGTTGTAGTTACGCCAATGATAACGCCGAAATTTCCATCAATTTGCATCCACTTTTTTTCGGGTAAATATGTTCGTGAAATAAGTCCATCAAGATATAAAGCATTTTTACAACCAATACTTTTGAAATATTCGGCAAAGTCGTAAAAGTTTATTTCCTTTTTAGACATCGCAAAAACGATTTTATTATCCGGTAAAATTCCCACTCCATTCCTTACATTTAAATTAGCAGAACCTTTTTTAAATGC
>JBDSAP010000058.1:0-3336 GCA_039922055.1 Ferruginibacter sp. | reverse complement strand
CTCATTTTTATGGAAAGTTTTTTACCCACATACCTGATATTTTCATCAGCCTTTGTCTCCCCACCCAGCGACACCGGCTTTTGCTTATTTATCCAGATAATATTGAAGGTCCGGCTTTGCATTATTCCATTAAAACTTCCTTTACGGTCTGCGATGATTAATGTTTTGGTTGCCTCATTGTAATCGAAACGGATAGTAGCATACTTGCCTGTTTCGTAATTGTAATTGGTATCTTCATCTTCATACAATGTGAAGCTGGCATCCTTTCCCGCATATACATATAAAGTAATAGGATCGGCGGGCTTTTCACTGGTGTATTCCATAGCGGGACCGAAGGGAATAATTGATCCCTCCTTTATGTACAAAGGCATGGTTTCAAGAGGTGCATCGGCGGTGATGGTTTGGCCGCCCTTAAAAAATTTTCCATCGTTCATATTGTACCAACCTGTTTTAGCGGGTAAATAAACACTACGGCTACGTGCTAAAAAATCAGTGACAGGATTTACAAGGATGGACGGGCCAAACATATATTGATCTCCTATGTTTTTAACAGCCGTATCATATCCAAAATCCATTACCAGCGCACGCATGATGGTATAATTATTATGGTAAGTGTCTCCGGCAAGCGTATAGATATAGGGCATCAACCGGTAGCGCAACCTGTTGTAATAAAGCATGCTTTGGTAAGCAGGATGACCTTCGGGCGCCACGTTATATATTTCGCGGTATGGAAACTGGCCATGTGCCCTGAACAATGGGCAGAATGCACCAAACTGGTACCAGCGTGTCATTCGCTCCCGCCACTCTTCGAGTACTTTCCCTTCGGCATTTTCGTAACGTTTTTCTACAGAAAAACCTCCTATATCCGTTGTCCAGTAAGGCAGGCCAGACATGGAGAAATTAAGCCCTGCCGGTACCTGGTTTTTAAAATCTTCCCAGCGTGCGCCGATATCGCCACTCCATACTGCTGCGGCATAGCGTTGTAAACCGGCATAAGCCGAACGGGTTAAAATAAATACTCTTTTAGATGGGTTGGTTTCACGCTGCCCTTCATATATACCTTTTGAATTTTGAAGAGGATATGCATTAAAATATTTAGTAGAAGAGCCTATAGCAGTTGGATTCATTAACTGTTTCCTGTTTTCCACCGGCAGATTGCTGTGTATATCCGGCTCAGTCGCATCCAGCCACCAGGCATCCACGCCTTTGCTGTACAGTTGCTTATTGATGAGATTCCAAAAGCCTTTGCGTGCATTGGGGTTAAATGCATCGTAAAATGTAGAAGTGTAGCCTTTGCCGATCCAGTCTCTTTCACGGTTGGCAATATTTCTTTTATACAACCAGCCGCTATCATTAAATTTCTTAAAATTGCCGATGCCCTCATAAAATTTCGGCCATACAGAGATCATAAACTGTGTATGGTATTTTTCATGCAGTGTTTTTATCATGCCATCCGCATCGGGGAACCGGGCTTTATCGAATTGCTGGCTTCCCCATTTATCTTCTTCCCAATAGCTCCAGTCTTGTACAATATTATCCAGTGGAATTTTTCGTTTTCTGAATTCACTTACGGTATTCAGTATTTCCTCCTGCGATTTATATCTCTCCCTGCTTTGCCAAAAACCGAATGCCCATTTTGGCAGCATCACCGCTTTGCCGGTAAGGTTTCGATAGCCACCGATCACTTCGTCTATATTATCGCCATATACAAAATAATAATCAATAACATTGCCCGCTTCTGATCTGAAACCGTACTCGTTTTTACTTTCACCTTGTAATGGACTAAGCCACTTACAGGAAATATATGACTGGCCGCCATCTGGATTCCATTCTATTTTAAAGGATTTCTTTTCTCCTTTTATGAAAGGAACATTGATAAGTGTGGTGCCTGTATTCCATGACTGGCGCCACTTATCAGCCACCAGCTTGCCATCAATCCATAGTTTGGTATAACCGGCGGATTTCAATAAAAAATTATGGACTCCCGTGAAATTGGAACTAATTGCACCTTCCCATTTTACGGATACGTCTTTTAGCAGTACCTCTTCAGGCAGCCTCTTTAGTGATGGGATGTCATTATATTCTATTTCAGATTCTGCACGTCTTGTTACGACCTTGTCGGGATTATTCGTGTTATAGTAGGTTGCAGTGAGCCAGCCCTCTTCACCATCGGCTGAAAATAATTTCATTGTTGACAGTGGGTCGAATTCCCTGCTATCAATCACTTTTGTAATGGAATAATTATCCCATAAAATGCCGTAATTTTTGGTAGATACCAGGAAGGGGATCGCTACCACCGAGTTATAATTAGTAAGGTCTACCTGGCTGTTTTTGTAGTTCATTACACCATTCTGGTGCTGGCCAAGCCCGTAAAATGCTTCTTCGGGCGATGCTTGAAAAGATTGGGTAAGTTCGTAGGATTGTGCCCCATCTATAATATTACCCCTGAATATTTTTCCTCCACCGCGGCTCTCCTGTAAAATTGCTTTGCCATTTTTATCCGAAAAACTTACTTCACCTGTGCTTAATAAAACTTTAGCCTGGAGCTGCCCGGTGGATAATATTACCATACCGTCCAGTTCCTTTACTTCCCATTTTACAGGGGTTCTCTTCTTTTCCTCCAGCATCAGGCTTTTATCAATTGCAAAGCTGTCGACCGGGGAAGCTGTTACATGAATGATCTTGTCTGTAATTACCTGGATTCTGACAAGGCGGGGAGAATTTTTTCTCTTTTCTTTTACCGTAATAATAATGCCATCATCGAGTTTAGCATATCCTTCCGGGAGCGTGAAAGCCGTAGATAAAAGGATAAAAAAGACAGAAGTAAAAAGAATTACCGGAAGCCGGGGAACAATTCTTAGCATAAGCAATCGTGGTTTTGGGACTGAGAAATGAGGGTAAATACTATCGAACTCTCATTGTCTTTAATAGAAGTAAAACTAAGATTGAAACCATTATGGGAGGGTATCGGTACGATTACAATCAGGGGTGCTTTTGATAAGGCTACCGTATAAAATGATAACTAAAAGGGGTGCATTTGTTAATCAGGGGTTGCCGGCTGGTCAGGAGCAAGGCAAAGTTTCACGCAAAGAATGAAAAGGAGCAAAGCCGCAAAGCCTGTTTCCCCCTCTTATTTGTCTCAGCACCACCTGAAGAATTTCACGCAAAGAATAAAAAGGAGCAAAGCCGCAAAGCCTGTTTCCCCCTCTTATTTGTATCGGCACCACCTGAAGAATTTCACGCAAAGAATAAAAAGGAGCAAAGCCGCAAAGCCTGTTTTTCTCTCTTATTTGTATCGGCACCACAGAAGGATTTCACGCAAAGAATGAAAAGGAG
>JBDSAP010000057.1:0-2569 GCA_039922055.1 Ferruginibacter sp. | reverse complement strand
ACCTGTTACCGGCTTGCTTCAGGCTCTAAAATAATCAATGCTTTAACCAATGCCATTCGTAACGGAAAACAGGTAACGGTTGTAATTGAATTGCGGGCCAGGTTCGATGAAGAAGCCAACCTTGAATGGAAAAATGAACTGGAAGAGGCAGGCGCAAAAGTATTGTTCGGCGTACCAAATATGAAAGTGCATTCCAAAATTTGCCTCATCAAAAAAGTTGTGAATAAAAGAACCATTCATTATGGTTTTGTAAGTACCGGCAACCTCAATGAGCGAACAGCAAAACTATATGGAGATCATTGTTTGCTTACTTCCGACAGAAATATAATGGCCGATGTTAACAGGATCTTTCATTACCTCGAACAGCCGAAAACACGTATTCGTTTTTTAAGCGCCTGTAAAACATTGCTGGTAAGTCCTGTCAATATGCGTAAGCAATTAATGCAACTGATCACCAGGGAAATAAGGAATGCGAAAACGAAAAAGCCGGCAGCTATTACTCTTAAATTAAATTCATTGAGTGATGAGTTATTGATCGAAAAATTGTACGAAGCTGCAAAAGCCGGTGTCGAAATTAAAATGGTCATCAGGGGAATATTTTGTATGCTTACTGAAAATAAAAAGTTTAAAATACCAGTGCAGGCAATCAGTATTGTTGATGAATACCTGGAGCATTCGAGGGTAATGATATTTCACAATGGCGGCCAGGAAAAGGTCTTCATCTCTTCTGCTGATTGGATGGTAAGAAATATTGATCACCGTGTTGAAGCTGCATGTCCCATCTTTGAAAAAGAAATTCAAAATGAAATAAAAGACATCATCCACATTCAGTTAGCTGATAATGTGAAAGCCAGGAAGCTCGACAATGATCTTAGTAACCTTTATGTGAATCCACGAAATAAAAAGAAGATAAGATCGCAGGTGGAAACATATAATTACCTGCATCGGAAATTAACTCCGGAAATCAACAATACAAAGGCTGGGTAACCTGCCTCTTACAATGATTCAACACAAGCGCTTTAATCATTTTTTATTTATCCACAAACCTCCAATCACTGTGCATACAATAGATCAGATCAGTGTATACATCAATACTATCTTTGCAAATACATGAATGGTAGAAAAACAGGTAATTCATTTTACCATGCGCCCGGCAAAGTTTCAAACGTATCAACATGAGATTAGCAGCAATAGATATTGGCAGTAACGCCGCAAGGCTTTTGATCACTGAAGTAATCAAAGATGCGAAAGGATCTGTTGTATTTAATAAACTGAATTTAATTCGTGTGCCGCTTCGGCTCGGCTTCGATGTGTTTGAACTAGGAGTAATATCGAAGGCCAAAACAGGCATGGTATTACAAACCATGAAAGCTTATAAACACTTATGTAATGCCTACGATGTTACGCATATAAAAGCATGTGCAACCAGCGCCATGAGGGATGCAAAAAACTCAATAGATATTATCCGCAAAGTAAAACTGGAGACTGAAATTGAAATAGAAGTGATCACCGGCGACTTTGAAGCAAACCTCATCTACGAAAATCATGTGGCGGAAAATATGGACAAAGATCATAGTTATCTCTACATTGATGTGGGAGGTGGCAGCACCGAACTTTCATTTTTCAGCAATACTATTTTGATCTACAAAAGATCATTTAATATCGGCACCATCAGGATACTAAAAAACATGGTGACTGATAAGAATTGGGATGAGATGAAAGAGGTTGTTCGTGCAGTTATTAAAGGGCACAAAGACGTGGTAGCAATTGGCACCGGTGGAAATATCAACAAGGTATTTTCAATGAGCAAGCGCAAAGATGGTAAACCGCTTCCGCTGGAATTGCTTAGGGATTATCATAAGGAATTAAACAATGTAACCCTCGCTGACAGGATATCAAAGTATGGCCTCAGAAGTGACCGTGCGGATGTGATTGTGCCGGCATTGCAGATATATATCAATGTGATGCGATGGGCAGGCGCCGAAGAAATTTATGTGCCCAAGATCGGTTTGGCAGATGGATTAATAAAGCATTTATGGGATGAGGTTAGCAGGGTCTAATATATCATTATGCACATTTAATACAAGGTTTATTTAGTAAAGATTTGTTTACAGGCATAGGTTTTTCATAGCGGCATCGTTGTGTCACTCTCTTGTACAGTTGAAGCTTTGGGGAACATCAAGACACAGAAAAAACTTTAAATATACCGGGTCCGAAAAACTGCTTTTATCGAAACAAATAACTCCGTTGGAAAAAGATAAAATAAGAATAATAAATTTGCAAGCTCATCTTTAATTCATCAAACTAAAATGCATGCCATCAATAGAATCGGAATATAAAAAAGTAACCACCAACACTATACAGAAAATGAAAGCCGCCGGCGAAAAGATCTCCATGATCACGGCGTATGATTTTTCTTTTGCGAAGCTTTTTGATGAAGCCGGCATTGATATCATTTTAGTAGGTGATAGCGCCAGTAATGTAATGGCGGGTCATACCACTACCCTGCCCATTACACTCGATCAAATGATCTATCATGCGCAAAGCGTTGTGAGAGCCCGTGAGCGGT
>JBDSAP010000056.1:0-5004 GCA_039922055.1 Ferruginibacter sp. | reverse complement strand
TGGTCAACAAAAAAACACAAAGGTTTGACTTGTCAAAGTAGAATTAAAGTTGACCAATGATAATAAGTACAAGAGGGCGTCCCGAGGCAGCACTCAAAACCCTACTCGGGATAAATAATGCAACGATGATGCCCATTGCTTCACTGCCCGGACAAAAAATCTTATTACGTTTTTACCCCTTCTGAAGTATAATTATACAACTAACGTTTCCTCTTTATATCCAGTTTTTTCATTCTTGCTTCCAGCGTGGTCGCATTCAGGCCAAGTATCTTCGCAGCGCCGGTTTCACCACTTACCTTCCAATTAGTTTTGGTGAGCACATCAATAATATGCTGCCTTTCTACATCTTCCATTGTTTGAAGCGATGAACTACCAGCGTGCTTTTTTGTAGTTGGGAGCCACTCGCCATATTCCAGGGAATTGCCCGGAGTAATTATCATTGCACGCTCAATTAAATTTTCAAGCTCACGTATATTACCGGGCCAGTGATAAGCCATCAATGCATCTATCACTTGAGGTGAAACATTTGTAATCTTTTTACCCATCTTGCCTTCATACTTTTGGCAAAAATGTTTTACCAGCAACGGAATATCTTCTTTGCGGTCACGTAACGGAAGGCTGGTTATTGGAAAAACATTCAGCCTGTAAAAAAGGTCTTCGCGAAATTCTTTTTTCTCAATAGCCTGTTCCAGGTTGCGGTTGGTAGCGGCAATCACACGCACATTTACTTTAAATGTTTTTGGATTTCCCAAACGTTCGAACTCGCCTTCCTGTAATACACGCAGCAGTTTGGCCTGCAACTCCACAGGCAGCTCTGCTATTTCATCCAAAAAAATAGTGCCTCCATCGGCGAGTTCAAAGCGGCCGATCTTTCTTTCCATCGCCCCGGTAAAAGCGCCACGTTCATGACCGAACAATTCGCTTTCAATAAGATTGGCTGGTAATGTAGCGCAGTTTACTTTAATTAACGGGCGCTTGTTCCGGTTGCTGATATTGTGCACGGCACGGGTCAGCAACTCTTTGCCGGTGCCCGATTCACCAACGATCAACACTGTAGCATCTGTAGAAGCAACCTGTTCTATTTGTTGTAAAACCTTATGAAAGTTTTTGCTTTTGCTTACGATCTCTTCAAAATTATGGTTGAGCTTTATTTCCTCCTGCAGGTATTGGTTCTGCGCCTGTAGTCTTGCTCGTTCCTGTTCTATTAATATTTGCTCCGTGATATCTACAAACATGGTACGGGTATACTGTCCGCCCGGGTCGGGGTTCGACCACCACTGTATCCATATCGGTCTCCCGTTATCTTTTCGCCGCAGCTCCAATACAACACCACTTGTATCAGTACCTCTGCCTACAGATTCAAATGCTTCTTTCAGCCGCCGTTGTGCATCCGGCGTATTTGGCGCAAGCGTTTTTCCATAGGTATGTGGAATGTCTTCTTTTTTTATACCAAGTATTTTTAACGCTGCCCGGTTTACGCTGATAAATTTGGAATCAAGCCCTTCATTCACATAAGCGATTGGCGCTTCTTCAAACAGGTCGCGATAGCGTTCTTCACTTTCCTTCAACCTGATCTGCAATTCTATATTTGCGCTCTTTAAAGTTTCCTTTAATTTTTCCTCTGTCTTGATGCGCACAATTTCCGATCCCGCTCTTGCCGCAAAAATCTTAAGAATGGAAGTTTGGTTCTGATTTTCAGTCATCGGCTTATCATCAAGGGCAGCGATATGCCCCAATACTTCACCGGTAGATGGATGGTAGATGGCAACAGCAACATAGGACTGAATGCCCTTTTCTTTCGGAAATAATTTCTCGAGATCGCAGGCGCAGAAATAATCTTTACCAGTCATTACAATTTCGCAGGGAGTACCCTCCAAATCATATTCTACATTTTCTAATAATTCTTTTCTGTCAACATAAGACAAGCTTCTCACCCTTGTTTTTTCGTCGTTTGCACATTCGGTTACGAGTGCATAGCGGGCGCCTAATGCGCCTGTAATATATTTTGCCAGGCCCTTAAAATAATTTTCGCCGGTTAATCCCGCAGTCGCTTCTGAAACTACTTTTAATAGTTCCTCTTCAAGTCTTCTTTTTCTTGTATCTCTTACAATGCTGCATGAAAATTCTTTGCCTTCCAGCTCAATGAAATTTCCTATAATTTCAACATCATACAGGTAGCCTTCCTTGTGCCTGTGCTGGGCTACAAATGTGAGTTTTTTTGCTTTCTTTAATTTTTTCCAAAACGCGGGAAAGTCCTGTACAACGTCCGAAGCATTCAGATCCGGAACTTTCATGGATATAAGTTCTTCCCTTGAGCGCCCTGTCATTTTACAAGCCATTTCATTTACCTTGAAAATTTGGCCCGTTTGATCTACCCAGAAAACGGCTTCATGGAGATTCTCCAAAGTAAAGTGCGCAAGCCTGGCATCTTTTTCTATATCGTTCGAAATTGTTTTGGACATAATAATTTATAGAAGCGAAAAGTTACAACAATAATTTTCAAAAATAAATCAAGGGCCAGCTTGTATTTGTCACCTGTGATACATTTTCAATACTAAGGAATGGTGTACTTTTTTCATGGAGTCGGCAATACGACAAAATATTTTTTACTTGTGTTGTTGCTTTATGTAAAATAACAAACGATGCTTAAAGAGCGATTGATTTGCCCGCTATGTTCAGATGCAGTTGATACATTATTATTCCGCTTTCATATAGAAAGTGAAAGAGCCGTTCTTCAACTTATAAAAGAAAAAAATCCGGGCTGGGCTGTGAATGATGGCCTATGCAGCCGTTGCGTTGATTACTATCAGGCAACTGTGCTAATGCAGCAATTAATTTTGCCGGAAATAGGACCTTATTTTCCCGTTAAGAGCGTGGATGACTTTGTAATATTGCCCACTCCAATAAGACTGAATACAGACCCGCGCTACACCGGCAAAGCTGTTACAATATGTTTCATTGATAGCGGTTTCCAACTTCATCCTGACCTGGTAGCATCTCAAAACCGGGTTAAAATACATGTTGATATTACACAATCTCCAAATGCCATTCCATTTAACGATGATGTAAAAGCGACCGGCGCATGTTGGCACGGAACTATGACCACGGTGGTTTGTGCAGGCGATGGTTGCAAAAGCAACGGGCTTTACAGGGGCATTGCAAGTGGCGCTGAACTAGTGCTCCTTAAAGTGCAGGATGAAGGAGGCAGGATAACCACTGAAAATATTACTAAAGCATTACAATGGGTTTTGGATCATCACGAATGCTACAACATAAAGATCGTAAACATGAGTGTGGCCGATGATGAGGCCATCTCTTATAAAAATTCAACGGTCGATAAACTGGCGGAACAATTAGTGACCATCGGCATTACTGTCGTTGCAGCAGTAGGCAATGATGAAACCGGCTCCATAAAGCCACCGGCTAATTCGCCGCATGTAATTGCGGTAGGCGGTATAAATGATAATAACGATCTCGAAAACGGAAATCCAGCAGCATATCATTCTACTTACGGTACTACTATTGACGGATTAATGAAACCCGAACTCGTGGCCAATTCCATCTGGATAGCAGCGCCTATATTAATTGGCACCGAAGAAAAAGAGAAAGCAGAACTCTTACACAAGTTGGTTAAATACAGTGATGAAGCGTTGCAAAATGCCGGCAATGGAGTTTTTAGAAAGGCAGGAATTTATTATGATGGAAATGAACCTATGCGGTTAAGGGATGATGTTGTACAACAAATAATGGCTACTAAATTCTTTTCGCCTGATTATATGCATGTGGATGGAACCTCATTTGCAGCACCCATAGTTTGCGCTGTAATTGCGCAATTGCTTGAAGCCAATCCGTTACTTACTCCTAAACAAATTAGACAGGTGTTGTTTAGTACCGCCAAACAGTTGCCAGGCATTCAGACGATACGCCAGGGCTTCGGTTATATACAACCAAGGCAAGCATTGTTAAAAGTTTTAAATAATGAAATCATCATGAAGCAACAGGACTCACCATTTATCAATCATTCAAATAAGACGATTGAATTCTACATTCATAACTCCTGTGCGGCCAAGGTGTCGTTGGCCGGTACCTTTAATCATTGGGCGCAGGATGTGCTATTGATGGAGGCAGGAAGAGATGGCCTCTGGAAAATAGAAATCCCCATTTTAGAAAAAGGCCGGTATCATTACAAATTTTTTATTGATGATAAAAGATGGGTAGAGGATGTTGAAAATTCATTGAGGGAGCATGATGGATTTAATGGCTGGAACAGTGTGCTGGAAATAATTTAACCAGGTGCCGTTCCCGATATCTGTTGCCGATATTTCCTGGTTTTAGAAGAAGCATTATTTTACCTCTTTGATCCTAAATTAAAAATGCTTTTCTTTATTTTAAAACGCACTATCTATGGGACAGTCTTTAGTAAAAAACTACATTCACATTGTTTTTAGCACGAAATACAGGGAGCCTTTAATACATCCACCGGTAGAAGCTGAGTTGCATAGCTACTTAGGCGGTGAATGTAAAAGGCTGGATTGCCATCCACTCATAGTTGGCGGTTACACCGATCATATTCACATCCTCTGTATGCTCTCCAAAAAAATAGCTTTGATGAAATTGGTTGAAGTAGTAAAATCACATTCCTCCAAATGGATAAAAACAAAGGATGTTAGCTATTCAAATTTTTACTGGCAGGATGGCTATGGCGCATTCTCTGTAAATCCGCATGAAGTGGACGTTGTAATAAATTATATTGCTAACCAGAAAGCACATCATCTTAAAAAAACATTCCAGGTTGAGTACAGGGGTATTCTAAAAAAATATGGAGTTGAGTATGATGAGCGTTATGTGTGGGACTGATCTAATTAAGCAGGGCTACACCCTGCTTTAGGGTATACCGCCCTTTCAGGGCTTTTCAAGAATAGCGAGCCCTGAAAGGGCGATATCGACTTGCGAAGGGTGTAGCCCTTCGCAGATCAAGCAGCATTTCCTAAAGCAGTGCTACAC
>JBDSAP010000055.1:0-9487 GCA_039922055.1 Ferruginibacter sp. | reverse complement strand
TATGGGGCATGCTTGAAAAAATTGCAGTGAACCTGCTGGCGGGAATGCCGGCCATTGTGAAGCCTGCAACCATCACTTCGTTTTTAACCGAAGCATTTGTAAAAGAAATCGTCTCTTCGGGAATTTTGCCCGCGGGTGCTTTACAACTTATTTGTGGAAGTGCAGGCGATCTGCTCGATCATGTAACCTCACAAGATGTGGTGAGTTTCACCGGTTCTGCCAGCACGGGTCTTATGCTAAAATCGAATGAAAATATTTTGAGAGAATCTGTTCCTTTTACCATGGAAGCAGATAGTCTGAACTGCATTGTGCTCGGTGAGGATGTGGCGCCGGGAATGCCTGAATGGGATATTTTCGTAAAAGAGGTTCGCAAGGAAATGACGTTAAAAGCAGGACAAAGATGTACTGGGATCCGCCGCATTTTTGTTCCGGAAAATAAAATGGAAGATATATGGAAAGCCATTTCTTCGTCACTGGCACAAACAACTATTGGCAACCCATTAAATGAGAAAGTACGAATGGGCGCCCTTGCCGGGCAGTCGCAAAGAGAAGAAGTAAAACAACAGGTACAAAAACTATTAGCCGCTTCGCAACTAATTTACGGCTCATTAGACAGTGTGGAAGTTGTAGATGCAGATGCAAAAAAAGGGGCATTTATTTCCCCGTTATTAATATTGAATGAGCGGCCATTTGAAACAGAAGAAGTACACAGTGTAGAAGCTTTCGGTCCCGTTGCCACCATCATGCCTTATAAAGACGCGGATGATGCAATTGAGTTAAGCAAAAAAGGAAAAGGTTCCTTGTGCTCCACCATCGTAACTGCAGATAGCGGGATCGCCAAACATTATGTGATCAACGCGGCTACTCATCATGGCAGGATATTAGTATTAAATAATGAGTGTGCGAAGGAAAGTACCGGCCACGGCTCACCGTTGCCGTTATTGGTGCATGGAGGTCCGGGCCGGGCCGGGGGAGGCGAGGAAATGGGTGGACTGCGTGGCGTAAAACACTATCTGCAACGTACCGCAATACAAGGATCGCCAACCATGCTCACCGCCATTACCAATGTGTATCAACAACATGCAAAAGGAAGAATGGGTGGTGTACATCCTTTTAAAAAACATTTTGAAGAACTGGTAATTGGTGACCAGGTGGTAACTGAAAAAAGGATGATCACAAGCGAGGATATTGACAGGTTCGCCGACCTGAGTGGTGATCATTTTTATGCGCATGTAGACACAACCGACTTTACCGGAACCATGTTTGAACAACAGGTTGCACATGGCTATTTTATAATGAGTATTGCGGCAGGTTTATTTGTGGACAGCTATGAGAAAAACCCGGTATTGTTGAATTATGGAATTGATGAATTGCGTTTCACAAAACCCGTATATCCCGGCACGGAAATATTTATTCGGTTTACCTGCAAGGAAAAAACTCCTTCAGATAAAAAAGAAGAAACAGACATTGACAAAGGAATTGTAAAGTGGCTGGTGGAGATGCTTGATACAACGGATGAACCGCTAGTGGGTGTTGCAACCATTTTGACAATGGTAAAGAAGAACGAAATTTGATCAACAAAAAAAATAGAAATGATACAGCATGTAAAAGACGGTTATGTAAAAACAGAAACACACCAGGGAATTACAACCATTGAATTCTTTCACCCTAAAGGAAATTCTTTGCCTGGAAAGATACTGGATGAGCTTGCCAAAGAAATTCATTTTGCCGGCACGCATGAAGAAACAAAAGTAATTATTTTAAAAAGTGATGGTGACCGAACATTTTGTTCGGGTGCATCTTTTGATGAACTGCTGGCAATAAAAACCGAAGCAGAAGGGGTACAGTTTTTCAGTGGATTTGCCAATGTGATCAATGCAATGCGCAGGTGCTCAAAATTTATTATCGGAAGGATACAGGGCAATTGTGTTGGCGGCGGTGTGGGCCTGGTGGCAGCGGTCGATTACGCAATAGCGTTAGACCAGGCGGATGTTAAGCTCAGTGAATTAGCATTGGGCATCGGTCCTTTTGTAGTGGGGCCTGTAGTGGAAAGAAAAATAGGAACGGCTGCATTTAGCGCCCTTGCTATTGATGCCGCCAAATGGAGAAACAGCGACTGGGCGAAAAGGAAAGGATTGTTTTCGGAGGTACACCAAACCGTGGAAAACATGGATGAATCCATTAGCAATTTAGCAAATAGCCTTGCACATAGTAACCCAATGGCAATGGCCGAAATGAAGAAAATATTCTGGAAGGGAACCGAACACTGGGAAGAGTTACTGAAAGAAAGAGCAGGAATCAGCGGACACCTCGTATTAAGCAGTTTTACCCGCAACGCCATAGAAAAATTCAGGGCGGGCAATGCTGCGGTTAAAGCAAGCTAAGTGATGATAAAAAAAGAAAGGCTCTCTCATCAAACCTTTAATAAAAAGAACTTCAAACAAATTTGTGATCAACTCGCAGCCGTTGACGGTGACTTGCAAATAATCCTGGACAGCTATGGCTATCCACCGCTTTGGAAACGAACACCAGGCTTTGAAACACTTGTACAAATAATTTTGGAGCAACAGGTGTCGCTGGCCTCTGCCAAAGCTGCTTACATGAAGTTGAGAGAAAGGCTCACCAACATTACTCCCGAAGCTATTCTATTACTCACCGATGAAGAACTAAGAGCTTGCTACTTCAGCAGGCAAAAGATCATTTATACAAGACATCTTGCGGCAGTAATTTCCTCCGGGCAACTTGATCTTAAGCAATTCAAAAAATTTAATAATGACCAGGTAAGATCGGCACTGATTCAAATTAAAGGTATCGGCAACTGGACCGTGGATGTTTATTTAATGATGGCGATGCAGCGAACCGACCTGTTTCCTTTAGGCGATATCGCTCTTATAAATAGTATAAAAGCCATTAAGAAACTGGAGCCTGCTATTACCAAGCTGGATATAGCGCAACTTGCGGAAAGCTGGAAGCCTTATCAAACCGTAGCTGCCTATATGTTGTGGCATGCTTACCTGAGCAAAAAAAAGCGATAAGGCTTTTTACAAGAAAAGCCTTATCGCTTTTTACAAATGAAATATCTACAGATCATTGTATTTATAGATCGGATCAATCTCTGAATTCGCTTTCATTTCAAAGACCGGGTTTATAAGGCCATCTTTTAATCCATACACCCAACCATGCAGGTCAGGCGCCTGCCGGTTCTTCCATGCCCTTTGCACCACGGATGTTTTTGCAAGATTTTTCACCTGCTGCGTGACAATCATTTCAGTAAGACGATCCGTTCTTGTTTCTTCGTTTGTTATTGCATCCAGCTCCTCCTGGTTTTGGCGGTAAACATCTTTGATATTGCGGAGCCACATATTCAGCACCTGGTTGTAATCGGTGTTGCTCATTGCAGCTTTTACACCACCGCAACCGTAGTGACCACATACAATAATATGCTTTACTTTAAGATGGGTAACTGCATAATCCAATACACTAATAAGATTGGTATCGGTGTGTACCACCAGGTTGGCAATATTGCGATGCACAAATATTTCCCCCGGTTCTGTACCAGTGATCTGGTTAGCCGGCACCCTGCTATCGCTGCAACCTATCCATAAAAATTCAGGAGTTTGCAGGGCAGATAAACGCTTAAAGAAATCCGGATCTACTTCCAGTTTTTCATTTGCCCAGGCCTTATTTTCAAGTAACAGTTTTTCGTATGATTTCATAAAAAAATATTAAAAGTGTTTAAATAATTAAATTAATTAGTGAGCGGAATCATCATATACAGCTTCCCGTTTTTGTACAAGTTCTTGCATGGGGTTATAAGTGCTTTTTTTTATTTCAACCGCAATGTTCTTTAAATGCGCATGAGCCTCGAATTCGATAATCGTATCGATTATATCCTTATCGATAAAATCCGTGCGGCTAATATCAATCAACACAGTTGAGTTAGCGGGCAGGGCTTCCAATTTACGTTTAAGAATCGGTTTGGTTAAAAAGGACACATCTTTTTTGAGTCTTAGCAAATGTGTATTACCATCATTGATGGCAAATATCGCCGACTTATAATTGCTTCGCAACACAAAATACAGCCCGGCTATTAACCCCATGATAATACCCCGAAGCAGGTCAGTAAACAAGATCGCCACAATGGTTACTATAAAAGGCAGAAACTGATCCCAGCCCTTTGCATACATTTCTTTGAACAAAGATATTGGAGCCAATTTATAACCGAGATAGATCAATATAGCAGCCAGTGATGCATAAGGTATCATATTTAAAAAATGTGGCGCCAGCGCTGTGCAGACCAATAAGAGTACACCTTGCAATATTGCCGAAAGTTTTGTTTTCGCCCCCGCATTTATGTTGGCTGCTGACCTTACAATTACGGAGGTTACCGGCAAGCCACCAATAAGGCCAGATACGATGTTGCCAATTCCCTGTGCCCTTAGTTCCCTGTTATTATCAGTCACTCTTTTATATGGATCCAGTTTATCGGAAGCCTCAATGTTTACAAGCGTTTCTGAGCTCGCTACCAATGCGAGTGAAATACCCGTTATCCAAACATCCGGATTGGTAATGAATGACCAACCTGGTGTGATAAAAAAGGAAACAAATTCACCCAGGGATGCCGCTATTGGTATGTTTACAAAATGCCCCGCACCAGGTTCAAACTCTCTGTTGATTCCAACCATTAACGGAATCAATATTCCTATTAATACCACAACAAGCGGTGCAGGAATAAACTTAAACAATGGCGCCTTTTTGATAAGTACTCTATCCCAAAACAATTGTATCGCAATACCCACAACTCCAATGAGAGCGGCCATCGGTGCAAAGTATCTCAGCGCATACATTATTTCCGAAAACGTATTGTTGGTATCGTTTTGAAAAAACGTTTCATCACCTTCATAATTTGTATCATAGCCAATAAGGTGCGGCAATTGTTTTAAGATAAGAATAAGACCGATCGCTGCAAGCATTCCTTTGATAACGCTATTGGGAATATAGTCGCCCAAAAAGCCCACTTTCAAAAGGCCCAAAGCGATCTGAAAAACGCCACCAATTACTACCGCAAGCAGGAATGCTTCATAAGCCGGCAGCTTGCCAATTGCAGTTGCAACAATTGCTGTAAGCCCGGCGGCGGGCCCGCTTACACTTAAGTTCGAACCACTTAGGCAACCGATGACAATGCCACCCACAATACCGCCGATCAAACCGGCAAAAAGATTGGGTGCGTTAGAGCCCAGCGCTATCCCCAGGCATAGCGGAAGCGCTACAATAAATAATACTACCGAAGCAGGAATATCTGCCGCTGCATTTCGAAATAACTTTTTCATTATACGATATAAGGTTAAGCTCTCTCAAAAAGAGCTGTTTTTAATTTAGATAGTGTTAGCCGATCTGAACTTAATGCGCCGATTGGACATTGTATGCGTTCTCGATTCTGTACACTTCCTTAAAGCCGGTTATTTTACTGGTAATGTTTTTATGCGGCGCCTTAATATCCCTAAACTCTTTGATGGTCTCCAGCACATCAAAATCAATATATTTTGTATTGGAGGCATCAATGATGACAGTGCTATTCTCCGGAATATGATCCAGCGTTTCTCTCAAGCTTGCCTTGTTTAAAAAAGATACTTCTTCCGAAAGGTGGATCTTAATGATGTCGCCGGTATGGTGCTTATCCTTGTGAAAGAAATATGAATTTTTTAGATTCCCATGCAGGATGGCAAACGAAGCTGACACTAATCCCGCGATAACACCGAGCAATAGTCCTTCTCCTTTCAGCGGCTTATACACACCAAAAAGATCGATGGCCAGTATAACAGACACGGTTACCATAAAAGGGATAAATTGATATTTGCCGTTCCTAAACATTTTTTTAAATACGGGAATCTTACACAACTTGTAACCTACCAATAGTAAAATGGCTGCCAAAGAGGAAAGCGGTATTTTATTTAATAGAGTGGGTATTAGTATTACACAGAACAATAATAACATGCCATGAAATATCGCGGACATTTTTGTTTTTGCGCCTGCATTAATATTTGCGCTGCTTCGTACAATTACGCTTGTAACAGGTAAACCGCCTATAAGCCCCGCAATTGCATTTCCGATACCTTGCGCAAAAAGCTCCCGATTGGTATTGGTTATATTTCTATCCGGATCAATATTATCTATCGCTTCAATGCTCAGCAATGTTTCCAGCGATGCAATGATCGCAATCATTACACCTGTGATAATTACTTTACTATCCAAAAAACCGTTGAAGTTTGGAAGTGTGAAAAATCCCAAAAAGTCGGAAGGGCTTTTTGCCGCCGGTATTTGTACAAGATGGTCCTGCCCGATAGCTAATGGACTGTTGGTTCCTTTAAGAATTTCATTTATTATAATTGAAACAATAACCGCGACCAAAGCCCCCGGGATAAATTTCATCCGCTTTTTTATAAATGGTCTGTCCCATACCAGCATTATAATGATCGATATTAAACAGATAAGAAAAACACCCACTTCAACATGATGTAACGGTTGCAGCAGTTCATGCATATCTTCCATTCCATAAGGCAACAGTTCTGTAAGGTTTCCCTTTTCATCTTTATCATATCCAAATGCATGTGGTATTTGCTTTGCAATAATTAAAATACCGATACTGGTCAGCAAGCCCTTGATCACGCTTGATGGAAAATAGTTGGCGATACCGCCCAGCTTTGCGAAGCTCATCAGTATTTGTAAAATACCGGCAATAACCACCGCGCAGAGAAACAAATTAAAATCGCCCAAATTGGTTATGGCCGCAAGCACCAGGGCTGCCAAACCTGCTGCCGGCCCGCTTACACTTAGATTGGAGGAGCTAAGTGATCCGATCACAATGCCACCAATCATGCCTGAGATAATACCACTGAAAAAAGGCGCTCCGGATGCCAGGGCTATACCTAAGCAAAGCGGAAGGGCTACGAGAAAGACAACGATGCTTGAAGGAATATCGTTTTTTAAAAACTTAAGTGTCATAGTCAATAAATTAAATGAATACAAATTGGTTATACCCATACAACTGTGTATGGAATATTCAACCAACTGAGATAAAAAACAAAGGTTTAGTAATGAGAAGCCGGGTTAGGATTTGAGTGCAACGGCGGTGATCATTCACCTGGAGTCACAGAAAGACTGACGGCAAATGAAATTGCAGGTATGGCAAACATTTGAATGTAGCCATATCACAATTAAAACTCAACGAAATTGTATGAAGATCTAAACTGTGACGCACTCAATATCCTAAACTAAATATGGAAGCGATTGGGCGGAGGCGTATGAATATCGGCCGCATGGAAAAAAGGTAAGCTTTCGGCATAATGAAAAAATGCGGTATTGCTTACGAGAAATGAATGGGGAGTTGGAAGATCTGACTCCCATAAAAAATGATCTTCGTCCAGGAGACGAAAATTCTTTGTGGCATTTTTGTTGACATCTAAAATTTCTTCGATGATCAAATTATCAACAAAAAAATAGCGTACAGCCTGCCTTACAGGTAATAGCTGTAAGGCCAATACCAGCATCAAACAAATTGTTATCGTTTTTTTTGTTTTCATGTATAATACAAAATACCAGGTCTCATTTATTGGTTAACGCTCTATAACATTACCAAACCACCTTTGTTGTAAAGCATACTGTTTAGTTGTTGACTTCACCATTCCAAGCGTAACTCAAACCGCAAATTTAACCCCATTTTTTTTATATAAGAACGCTTGTAACAAAAAGATAAAATAACGGCCAGAAATTTTGAAGAGGCAGCCGGTCATTATTTTTTCGTTAATTTATATGTTCGATATTTTAATTTAATCGGTCGTTGCAAGTGTTAAATAATTATGAAAAAGTAAAGGACACAATGCGACATACTATAAATGCTAATTTAATAGTTGATGTGAATCATCGACTGTACAAGTATCCGGACGATGTAAATGTGAGCATTCATTTTACCAAAAGTACTATCGAACAATATATTGGCTGCGCTGTCCTATTGCCCCTTAAGGATTAACCCAGCTTAGAATCCCGTTACGAGAAGACCCCTGGCTGCCTTCTCACTGCATTTTTGAAATTTTGAGTATGCCTTCGCAGCAGCGGTTCTGATGCTTTCGGCAGATTCATTTTTTATATAACTTTCTAAAGCATCATGTAAGGTATAAGCCTCCGGGCTCATCAGGCCTGTGCTCCAAACCAGTGGCTGGGCTTTTGTTGAAATTAGGTGTGGCGAAAAGTATTTCTTACTTCTGCAAGCTAAAATGATAGCGTCCCTCGTTTTACCATCGGCATTCGAAAATGATTCTGCAAGATTAAAATCCATTAGGCCATCATGACCTATGTAAGCCACCAGTTTGGAATTACCGTTTATTCCGATATTAACACCCCTAATATTTAGTGTGTCCTTAATTTGCCCTGAACAACTTCTCAAAAAATCGACTGTACATCTTTGAATATATTTTCCATCATAAGCATCGGCCACTAAATAATAATTAGCCATCCTGTTTTTAAAGACCAGTCTTTCGAGCTTGATGCTGTCTACATAATAGCTTTTTACCAGCGTCCAGCTTTTACTGTTTTTAAAATAAGAACTAATGCCAAAGGCGCATCCCCAGTATAGGTTATTTTTTAGGTCTTGCCCGTTCCCGATCTTTGGCGGCACCGGCACAATTCCCTGGTATTTATTGTCGCACAAGGCTACCATAACATGAATGGTTCTAGCCGAGCTATCAAATGTTGTATTATTAGCGAATAGAGGTTTGGCTTTTACCGGTTTGTGATTGGCGGTTTGCAGGTTGTCTGTCCTGGTATTGCAACCGAAAGAAATAACAAAAGCTAATATTATAGAAGTGGGTTTTGTCATGTTTTTTTTTGATTTCAGTTAATCAACATTTTCTATGATGATATTTAACGGAGATAGCATAAGGGTGACATCTAAAAACTAATTAAAACAATGGTGAATATCAATAGCATTACACCATTTAAGAAAAATAAAAACTTGGTAGCGGAAATTAGCTTGTCTTTTAAATGCTTATCCAGAACAAAGAAAAATAAAGAAAAGAATAATAAGATTGGGTAGGCTATAAACATGGCATTTATCAGCGGTGGTGACAGAAAATCCCAAAGCCCTCTCTCGGTTTTTGTGATCATAATAACATGCGTGAGATCCAGCGTTAACAGGATCGTTGCTATCAACGCCAGGCAGAAGGAGATAGTCCTGAGAATAGGTTTTTGGGTTAACATTAAGGGGGTATTAGGGTATAAAGACGAATGCAGGTGAAATGTAAATCAAAAACAAGAGAATTAGTAAGGAAATATTTATATTACTAATGATTTTGGATATCGATGATCAATTTTTATGAAATATTAAAGAACTATCCAAGCCTCTCCAAACAACTCAATTGCAGAGACCTGTTATTTACAAACTACGATTGTCCGCAAACAACACGAAAAGAACAATTCTTTATTGACTGCAATC
>JBDSAP010000054.1:0-4726 GCA_039922055.1 Ferruginibacter sp. | reverse complement strand
GTACAAGGCCGAGTAGGCAAGCGGGAGTCTCACCCGCAAGCCTCTCACAGAACCGTACGTGAAGGTCTCCCTTCATACGGCTCGTGTTATTCTTTAATAATCTAACAGTACCCTTTCTGCCAATGGTTAAATAACCGTGGTTTGTCCTTCTTTATTAATGACAGTTTTCTAACTGCCTCATTGAGCGAAGTAATCTTGTATTTATTCTTTATCCACTTCACCAGTCTTTGTTCTAACCGTAACATGGTTCTTCTTAATTCACTTTTCCCATATAGACCAAAATAATTTATCCATCCTGTTACCCTGCTGTTTAGCTTCGCTGATATTTCCACTATGTCTTGTTGGGTGTTTCGCCAATTTACTGCTGTCTTTATTACCTCTGTTATCTTCTGCTGATTTGCCCGGCTTATCTCTGCCGTAAAAGCAAGATAGCTTGTACGCTTGTCAGACACTCCGCTACTTCTCCTTGGCTGAAAACTGAAACCCAGAAACCCAAACTGAACTTTGCTGTGAGTTGCTTTTCTTCTGTAGTCCTTGCAGTATACTATCTGTGTCTTCTGCTCGTTTAATCTCAGCTTTACCGTCGCCAATCTTTGTTTGATTGCTTCCAGTAACGCTTCTGCCTCCTCTTTACTTTGACAGTGTACTACCATGTCATCTGCATATCTTACAAATTTCACATGCCTATAGTTCTGATCAAGCCATTTGTCTAAAGAAAAGTGTAAATACAGATTTGCCAGCAATGGGCTGATTACTCCTCCCTGTGGAGTGCCTTTGGCTCCCCGGTCATATTCCTCTCCATCCTTGTTGACTATCTTCATTTCAAGCCATCTCTTTACGTACATACTTACCCACTTGTCTTCGATTACGTGTTCTACCGCTTTTAACATCAACTCATGATCTATTTCATCAAAGAACTTGCTGATATCTAAGTCTATTACCCAGTCTGTTGTTTTACAATTCTTCCGTACTTCCTCTATTGCCTGTTTTGCACTCCTGAGTGGGCGGTATCCGTAAGAGTTGTTATGAAATATTGGTTCTATACGCTGTTCCATATACTTCTTTACTACCTCCTGTGCTATCCGGTCTCGTAAAGTAGGTATGCCCAGCTTTCTCATACTTCCGTCTTTCTTTGCTATCTCTGTTTCCCTGACTGATGAGGGAAAGTAGCTGCCGGAGGCCAGGCGGTTCCAGATAACATATAGGTTACTTTGCAACTTCTTATCAAAGTCGTTCCAGCTTTCTCCATCTACGCCGGCTGCCTTGCCGCCATGCCTCACTTTCTGGTAAGCATCTACTACCTGTTTAAATTCTATTGGTACTGTTTTGACTACGTGTACGTTCATCTAAATCATTCTCCGTTTTAAAGAAGTTGTTTAATTTGTGTTCACTTAAATAACCAGATCCCTTCGCTCCATTCCCATTACAGAAACTTCTTCGCTACTATGAATCCGTCCGACTACCTGCTGGCATAAATGTATTTGCTTCTACGATGACTTATATCCAAATTGTACTTCGGAATGCTCCTTCTGCTTCCTACGCTTAAGATAATCCAACAGGTTCTCTCAAGTTCTCTTTCAAAGCCTGTAACATGTTCATGCCGTCTCTATAACGGTGGGCATGCAGCCAGCAATCAGGTGTCCGCTGCACTTGTCCTCCCCTACGCCCTGTCAAGGGAGTTTTGCCACACGATTTAAGCATTTTCGATACGTCTTCGAACGGTTAACTTTCGTTCATCTCCATTGTTACATAACTGACCTCTTATCGAAGCCTTTTCCTCAGCCGTTCACCACCGCTATTTTACAATAGAAGCAGCGTGAGGTGTTTTAAGAGCGCTACCTGTAAAGCGCTCCTGATGGGCCAGGCAAATTAGCACTTCTGCCTTCCATCATCTTTGAAAGAGCACGCAAGATGTTTTAATTACTGCTTCTTGACACAAAGGGCGATGCAACGATGATGCATGAAGATAAAATGCCCGGACAAACATTTTTTCTGGCTTATGATATAGCACAACAATTAGCAAAAATTGACGGAAGCTTTTTGCTGTTAGCCCGCATCCTCCACCCATACTTCCAAATGGTACTCAATGATCTGATCGCAGTTCAGCACAACCACTTCGTTCGGGTCAATAGGTACTTCAACGTTATTCTTTAGTTTGGAAACCAGGAGCAGTTTATACTGATCGGTTTCGATCTCTGTAATTTTATATTCAGTTACGTACTCATCTTCCTCCCTAACAGTTTGCCGTATCCTGTAACCGGCATTTAGTTGTTTACCGCAATCATGTATTTGCTGCCACATACTGTAATGTTTTAGTATATAAAGTTAGGCGCTGCCGATATAAAATTCCATACAATTATTAAGTATGTCAAATAAAAACATATCTTAACGCTCAATCATTTTCTATTAAATCCCAATCAAAAATCGATGAGAAGGTTACTTGCTATTATCTTGTTTTTTGCGGTTTCATTTTTTGCGAAAGCCGATATAAGGTTGCCACATGTTATTAACAGCAATATGGTTTTACAGCAGCAATCAACTGTTAAGCTATGGGGCTGGTCCGCACCACATGAGAAGATCATTGTTACCACTTCATGGAATAATAAAATTGATTCGACGGTTGCTACACGGGATGCTAACTGGATGCTCACTATTCAAACACCTGCGGCTGGCGGGCCCTATACTATTACGCTTAAAGGAGGCAATACAATCACCCTCGACAATGTGCTGATCGGTGAGGTGTGGGTTTGTTCAGGTCAATCCAATATGGAGATGAGTTATGGATGGGGATTGCCTGATATAAAAGCTGAATTTCCTACCTGCGCCAACAGCAATATCCGCTTCTTTACCATTCCGAAAGCTACCTCAAAATATCCGCAGGATGATTGCGGTGGTGAATGGGTGACCTGCGATTCCAACACGCTAAAAAGATTTAGCGCTGTAGGTTATTTTTTTGGGAAAAAACTGAACGGCAGTTTGAATGTACCCATAGGTTTAATTAATTCGAGTTGGGGAGGCACACCTGCTGAAGTATGGGCGCAGGAAGATGCGATCAACAATGATCCGGAGTTAAAAACCGCAGCAACTAAATTGATTCCTAATAATAACTGGCCATACGTTGCAGGCGTTACTTACAATGCAATGATAGCGCCAATCACGAATTATAGTATTGCCGGCGCTACCTGGTACCAGGGTGAAGGAAATACTGCGAACCCTGATACTTATTCAAAATTGTTAACGACCATGCTCGGCACCTGGCGCAAAGCCTGGAGCAAAGAACTGCCTTTTTATTACGTGCAGATAGCGCCTTTTACATACGGTCAAAAATATATTTCATCTATTGTGAGGGAGCAGCAAACAAAAGCGATGGCTTATCCAAATGTCGGTATGGCTGTAGTCACTGATCTTGTTGACAATGTTCACGACATTCATCCAAAGAACAAGCATGATGTTGGCTATCGCCTTGCTGGCTGGGCGCTTGCCGAAACCTATCATCAAAATGGGATCGTTTATAAAAGCCCGCAATACAAAAACATGGAAATAAAAAAGGATAAGGCCATCATTACCTTTGACAATGCACCTAATGGGCTTATTGCAAAAGATAAAAATGTAACAGAACTGCTTATCGCCGGGGCGGATAAAATATTTTATCCTGCGGATGCAAAAATTGATCATAATAAATTAATAGTTTCCAGCAAGCAGGTGACGCAGCCGGTAGCTGTGCGATTTGCTTTCAGCAATGCCGCAATAGGAAATTTATTTAGTAAAGAAGGCTTGCCCGTAAATCCATTCCGAACAGATGATTGGGAGTTGGACAGAGGCGACGAATAGTAAGTACCTGGTGGTATCCCCCTAACTTTATAAGTTTGATTATACTTTCACTCCATAAATGGATTAACAATCAATATCATGAAACGATTACTACTTGCTGTTTTTATCCTTTTACAATTAGCAACTTTTGCTCAGCCTAAAGAAAATTACCCGGTTGATTCTGCCAGCGTGGAGCATGCGGGTGTACCCAGGGGCGAGGTTTTAAAATTCACTTTTGATCAGTCGAAAATATTTCCCGGCACATGGCGGGAGTATTGGGTGTACGTGCCTGCTCAATACAAACCGGGCACTCCGGCATGTGTGTATGTAAACCAGGATGGCATTCAATGGAAAGTTCCTACGGTATTTGATAACTTAATTGCTAACAAGGAAATGCCTGTTACCATTGGCGTATTTGTAACGCCCGGCAAAGTATTGGCCGACAGTGGTTCCAATGCACTGAGCCGCTTTAACCGGAGTTTTGAATACGACGGCCTGGGCGATGCTTATACCCGTTTTATTTTGAATGAGATTTTACCAGAGGTTGAAAAACAAAAAACAACTGATGGGCGTGCTATACATCTTTCAAAAAATGGGAATGACCGTGCTATTGGTGGCTCAAGCAGCGGCGCTATTTGTGCGTTTACCGCTGCATGGGAACATCCCGAAGCGTTTTCAAGAGTGTTCAGTGCCATTGGAACTTACACAGGATTGCGTGGCGGTGACCGGTATCCGATCCTTGTTCGCAAATATGAACCCAAGCCGATCCGTATTTTTTTACAGGATGGCGCCAATGATCTGAATATATATGCCGGCGATTGGTGGAAGGCAAATGAATCAATGGAGAGGGCACTGGTATTTTCAGGCTATGAAGTAAATCATGCCTGGGGCGAAGGAGGCCATAGTGGTAACCAGG
>JBDSAP010000053.1:0-48231 GCA_039922055.1 Ferruginibacter sp. | reverse complement strand
TGGCGGATTTTCCAAAGGTTCAATTTTATCTTTATAATTTTCAAGGGCAACTTAGAAAAGATAACGGCACTGCAGAGCCAACAACAATTGCTTTAGGCTTACCATGGTTAAATCAACGTGGAAAACTTCGTGGTGATGGCAAAGGTAAAATAACTAAAAGGTTTGACAGTAAGGGGAAAAATAACGGACCTGTAAATAAGGTTATTATCGGTAATTCGAGGAAATCTTGGATGGGACCTCCCTCGGAGGTCTATACCGGAATTGCAAAATATTTAAAGGATTTAATTTATAAAATGCAGAAAACGCTTTCTGGCGGTTAAACACATTACTAATGATTTATAAAAATGTATTCATACTAGCAATCTTCATCGTAACCATTTGTTCTTGTAAAAGTCCGATTAATAATAATGAATTTAGAAAGGATGGTTTTAAGGTTACACAATTTGTTCCGTCCAGGAATGATGTGTATCTACACGGTAAGGAAAAACTCATTAAAAGATTTATAAATCGATTAGATATCTACCCCATATCTGAGGGATTTGATTCAATACAGTATCGATTGTGGATAGAAGATTCTAAGATTTGCCCAAAAAGCTATGATAGTGAGAATCTTTTAATAATAAAGAAATATAAAAAAGGCCCATGGGAGGCGATATTATTGAGGTTTGGAATAGGAGACATGAAAAACGACTCAGACAAAGTGGTTTGTAAAGAAATTAGAAATATTGAACCAAAGAATTGGGACAATTTTATTCTAAGCATGAACAGATTAAACATCGACAAATGGGGCGGCAGCACCTTGTTCTCTAATGATCAATATAGGGGAGGATCCGCCGATAATTTTATCGTTTTAGAAACAGCGACAACTACCCAGTATCGCCTCATAACTCACTTTGCGCCAAGGATGGTTACTTGTGAGGAACGAGAATGTAAAGAAGTGAGGGCTTTTTTAAATCTCATAATTTATGAATTTGATCTGCCGGAATTCAAAAAAACTGTAGACCCTCAATATTCATTGCGCAGAAATGAACAGTAAATTTCACTGCAATTTCTTCAAGTCTTATGGTAAAAGATAATGAACTAAGGCATTGTTAAACCAAGGTCATATTGATGTTCCTTTGATCCGAATTTCTGTTATATAGAAGCATAGGTGCTTTTACTTAGATCGTGTTAACCTTTTCAAGGATGTAAATCTAAATCCGGTAAATAGGACTCCTCAGCCTGGCGCAGGAGTGTAGGTTAAACAAATAATAATCTTCCGCCACTTACAGGCGTAATACTCTACGAACCAGGCGCAGGAATGAGGCGTCGGTAATGTGCGGAGGGTTTCCTGTGCCCGGCGGTTACTAAAGCGATTGATAAGAATGTAAATTATAACAATAGCAAGCCCTCGATTGAGGGCTTTGTTGTTTTATGCGTAAGCTTTTTTTGTTTTGCTATCCCTGATGATGGCATTAGCCTGGAAAATAAGTTTGTCTTTAGTGGTAGGTTCTAAATCTTCAATATCATGAATGAGCTTAATTGTTTGTTTATGAACAGCGGTTTTTTTACAATACCCGGCCGGGTAATCAAGAGACACTTCTAAAGCGTCTGAAATTTTCTTAGCTACTTCAATAGAAGGCATCACTTCACCACGTTCATATTTTCCTATCATCTCCCTGTAAACCCCAACAGATATTAAATGTGCGAGCAAAATTTAATCCGGCAACGATAACAGAACTACAATCTTAAGTGTTAGACTTGATGCGATAAGCCAAATTGGAGTATCTACAATTTTGCTTAATTCTTTTATCTCGTTGTTTATATACTCAAACCTGTTGTTTGTTGATTCGCATTTACGCCATTTAAATTTATCATTTAGTATTGTTCAAGCATCCTGTTGATGCTTTAAAAACTAATCAACTAAAAGATCATGAAAATTTTATTTTTTGTTGCGCTGACCTTTGTTAGTTTCTGCGCCGAGGCACAAACGTTTTTATTTGCTGATGAACCAATGAGTCCTTTTTGCAAAGTAATGGCGCCATTGATTGGGTTATTTATTCTCGGAGCTATTGGGTACGGAGTGGTGAAAGTGATTTGGAGAAAAGATAAAACAGCATAGATCTGGAATTGGGATATCTTCTGTAATGTGTTGCAGTATTTAAAAAGGATAGCTATAAGTTAATTGGCTGTTTTAACGTAATCCTCGAATCAGGCGCAGGAATGAGGGGTGGGCTAAGAGCGTGGGTTTCCTGTGCCCGGGGCTTACTAAAGTGCATAGTAAAAAAGAACTATACAGGCAACACAAAAGGTGTTGCTTTGCTATTGTTGGTTATGTATTTGTAATCCCGAAACCTTTCCATACTTGGCCGAGTTTCACTCCTCCTTCCCACCCTTATCCCCCACAAACCAATGCTCCTTGTCTTTAAACAACACATTGAAAGTAGTAAGCGAACCATAAATACGGGTGATGTATTGTTGCAGGTTTACCTTGTCCGCATCGGTGAGTATTTTATGACTGTTGATATTTTGTTCCAGCACTCTTAAGCGGTCACGGAGCATTACTATTTTATGAAAGAAAATATCGATAGGTATTTCTTTTGGCTTTTGGGTTTTGTCGTAGGGCTGCAATAACATTACGCCACCTTTCCATCTATCACCGAGTGGCACTACCTCAGTAACGTCGCCCCATAGCCGCAGAATTTTTAATAAGGACTTTTCCGTTTCAGAAACCGTTTCTACTTCTACTGTAACGTTTTCAGGAATGATCTCATCAAGGTGGGCATCTGTTTTATCCACTTCTTTTATGCCGTGATGAATAAAGGAAATAAGATAGGTGGCGTAGCGCACACCAACAATTACGCCGGGGCCATATTGTGTGTGTTGTAAACGTGTGCCAATTCCTAAAGTAGTTTGCTCCATAGTTACTTTTTATGAAGGCCGAATTTATAAAAGATTTACGGTTGTCCGGCTTTATTTTTCCTTATCAGCAATTCCTTTTTGTATTGGTATGAAGCATTTAAAATATACTGGTAAAATTCTACCGTGCTGGCTGTTTGTGTAAATTCAAATTCAGGCTTGTACAGCAACATGAAGTTATCCAACTCGGCGCCATCCAGACGGGTGATCCTTTTTACAGTTGCTTTATTGAAGCGGTACTTTATATAAGTTTCCTGTTCCTGTTCCAGTAAGCGGTCCTGCATTTTTCGCAACTGCCTGTTTCTTCTAACCCGGAAAATATTGATCAATTCATCCAGGTCCATACCAACAGAGCCGGAGCCAGGGTTAATAGAGGTAGATACCCCCGGTTTCTGATAATTAAATATTTTGCTATAATAGATCCTGTTTTCAATAGAATCTTCCCGGAAATTTTTTGAGTACACCCGCACTTCTTTCATCGTTTGAAATTTGCTATTGATGCGTATATGGAGGGAAATATCAAAATTGGCAATATTTGGTATTTGTTTTACAGCAAATTTTGCAGTGGGTTTGTTTTGATAGGTGAAAGTAAGGGAATCATTATCTGTGGCGAAGATCTCATAATGGCCCAGCGTATCGGTTACGGCATGGTTGCCGCTGCTGGAACTGACCACCACTTTTTCGACAGGAATGGTTTTGGTAGAGTCGTACACTGTGCCGCTAATAATGATCTGACCTATGGACCAATTCGCTGCAACACAGAGGCAGGCGGCAATACAAAATATTTTGATAGGATGATACAGGAAGTATGCTTTGGTGTGTACAATATTACATTAACAAATATGCTTTCTATTATTTAGCCCGCCTTTTAACTGCTATTTTACATTTTGCAGCAATTTCTCCAATACTGCGGGGTAATGGTTATGCTCAAGCCCGTGAATTTTTTCGGCAAGACTTTCCGGGGTTTCATTTTCCCCTACTTCGCATACAGCCTGGAAAATAACATTGCCATGATCATATAATTCATCTACATAATGAATGGTGATACCGCTTTCTTTATCCCCGCAGGCAATAACGGCTTCGTGTACCTTGTTTCCGTACATGCCCTTTCCGCCATGCTTTGGTAATAATGCCGGATGGATATTTACTATCCTGTTCGGGTAAGCATGAATGATCTCCGCAGGTATCTTCCATAAAAATCCTGCTAATATAATAAACCCGATTCCGTGTTCTCTAAGTATGGGTAAATAATTATCTCCTCTAAAAAAGCGTTCTTTTTCAATCAACAACGTTTTAATGCCGGCATTCGCAGCTATCACTAATACACCTGCCCCAGGTTTGTTACAAACGACTAAACTTATTTCGGCGCTGAATTCTTGACCTTTGGCTATTGCTATTTTACCTATATCATATTTTGATGCATTAAATTTTTTAATGATCTTTTCGGCATTGGTTCCTGTGCCACTGGCAAAAATCGCAACACGAATAATCTTTTTGTGCTTGCCCGACATACGGGCCCACACTTTTGCCAGGTATTTTTTAAAAAAGGAAAATTGGCCAAATAGGACACTGATGAATAGAACGCAGAAGGGCCAGAGCAAGGTTATTATAACAATATATAGAACGATCCACAGCGGTCCTTTTTCAATACCGGTCATTAAGAGAAACCGGCGACCTACATATCCGCACAAGCTGCCGCCAATAGCAAAGGTGCAAATGATTAGTACGAGGCCGAGGGTATTTACATTCCAGTGCCGTTTAAGTTTTTGAAACATTCAGCAAAAGTGTGATAAAAAATTGTGAAATGGCTACACAGAAATAAAAAACAACAGCACATAATTCCGATTACAAATTGGTGACAATAGCAAAATAGGCCCTTCAACAATTCGCTGAAAATCAAGCCTGCTATGAAAACATTTTTTTTTAGAATGTTAGTATTATGTCAATATCCTCCCTTACTTTTGCAGCAATAAATGAATTTTTTCCACCACCAGACACCCGTTTTCAACTGTATGAGTCGCTATAGAAAATTCTTTAACCACGTCTTAGCAAGTTTACTTTTTATTGTATCGGTCTCTTTTAGCAATACGGTTTTGGCGGCTGACGGCGAAGCTTTATTTAAAGCATATTGTGCAAACTGCCACAAGCCCTTAGAAGATTTTACCGGACCAAAATTACAGGGTGCCAGGAAGAGAGAACCAAGCCCCGATTGGGCCTTAAAATGGGTAAATAATGTGAACTCGATGCTGGAAACGGATCCTTATGCTAAAAGTCTTTTGGCAAAGTTCGGTTCCCGAATGACCCAGTTCAACCTGAAAGCAGATGAAATTACAGCGATCTTAGATTATGCAGACGCCGTTAAGCCACCAGTAATTGACACCAAAGATCCTAATAAGGTTCCAGAAGAAGACAACTCCTTATTATTCGGTATTCTCACACTTATACTTGCTGTTATTGCATTGATACTGTTACAGGTCAACAGCAGCCTCCGCAAGTTATCAGATGAAAAAGAAGGAATACGCAGGGGAGAACCTGTTCCTTTCTACCGCAATAAAACTTACCTGATGATCGGCATATTGGTTTTATTCTGCTTTGGCGGGTATATGACCTTTAGCGCTGCCATGGGATTAGGCAGAATGCAGAATTATCAACCTGAGCAACCGATTTATTATTCACATAAAGTACATGCGGGCACTAACCAGATCAGTTGTTTGTATTGCCACGGTGGCGCACAGGATAGTAAACATGCAAACGTACCATCGGTAAATGTTTGTATGAATTGCCACATGGCCATTAAAGAATACAAAGGCGATCCCATCTTCCGTGAAAATGGTGTGCAGGTAAATGGCACAGCAGAGATACAGAAATTATATTCTTATGCAGGCTGGAATCCCGGGACAAAAAAATATGATAAGCCCGGTAAGCCAATAGAATGGGTGAAAATTCACAGTCTTCCTGACCACGTTTATTTTAATCATAGCCAGCACGTAAAAGTGGGCAAACAAAATTGCCAAACCTGTCATGGAAATATCCAGGAAATGCCGGAGGTGCACCAATTTGCTGAACTTAGCATGGGTTGGTGCGTAAACTGCCACCGCGAAACCAAGGTCGATTTCTACAACGCCTCCACTGGTGAAGGAAATAAATTTTACAGCATCTACGAGAAGTTTCACAACGATATTAAAAGCGGCAAAATGGATAGCGTAACCGTAGAAAGAATCGGCGGAACAGAATGTCAGAAATGCCACTATTAATAACATCAATTAGCTAATTAGCTACTTCGATAATTTGCTAATGAAAGACCTTTGAATTATAAATTAGCAAATTAAGACATCAGCATAAGCACACATCAGCATTATCGAATTATCACATTATGGAAAAAAAGTACTGGCAAAATTTTGGAGAGCTAAATCAATCGGATGCTTTTAAGGAAAATGCAGAAAAAGAGTTCCAGGAAGAATTGTTGCCGTTTGAAGATCTCGATGATAAAGGTATCATGGATGCCAAAACTCCCCGCCGGGATTTCCTAAAATATCTTGGCTTTAGCACTGCTGCTGCCACGCTTGCTGCAAGCTGCGAAATTCCGGTGCGTCACGTGGTTCCTTATTTACAAAGACCGGATGATATAGTACCAGGCATCGCCAATTTTTATGCATCTACTTATATAAATGAAGGTGATGCAATACCCGTAATTGTAAAACAAAGAGATGGCCGGCCGATCAAGATTGAAGGAAACGAAAAATCTTCACTAACACTGGGTGGTACAAGTGCACCTTGCCAGGCCTCCGTTCTTGATCTTTATGATACAACAAGGGTTCGTTATCCTATGCAAAAAGTGGGTAACGACTTTAAAGAGGTTTCCACTTTCGAAGCCTTTGATAAAATGCTGGGAGATGCAGTAAATGGATTAGGTGGAAAGCCGGTCGTATTGCTTACTTCCACGCTGAATTCACCTACTACTTTACAAGTCATCACTGAATTTCTTGCAAAATATCCCGGTAGCCGTCATGTACAATATGATGCGGTGAGCTATAGTGGAATGTTGCTGGCAAATGAAGCCTGTTATGGAAAAAGGGCAATACCATCCTATAGATTTGATAAGGCTGATGTGATCGTTAGCCTGAGTGCAGATTTTTTAGGCACATGGCTAAGCCCGGTAGAATATTCAAGACAATACGTTTCAAAACGTAAGATCAATAGCGCTAAACCCGTTATGAGTCATCATATACAGTTTGAAAGTTCGTTGAGCCTTACGGGTAGCAATGCGGATGATCGCATAATGCACAAGCCTTCTGAAAAGAGTGCAGTGGCCCTTGCCTTGCTGGCTAAATTGGGTGGAGGTGTAACTGCTCCGGCAATTGCAGATGCTGCTTTAAATAAAGGAATTGAAATGGCGGCTTCGGCATTAACAGCCAGTAAAGGAGCTGCACTCGTTGTGTGCGGAAGTAACGATGTTAATTTGCAAGTGATCGTAAATGCGATCAACGAGGCTATTGGCGCAAATGGAACTACCATCGACTGGTCTGCTACAACCAACACAAGATTGGGTATTGACGCTGATATGGTGAAGCTGGTTGAAGACATGAATGCTGGCGCTCTTGGTGCATTGTTTATACATGCTTCTAACCCGGTTTACTCTTATCGGGAGAGTAGCAAATTTGTGAGTGGCCTGAAGAGAGTTCCTGTAACAGTTTCCTTCAACCCAACATTAAACGAAACTGCGGAATTGTGCAAATATGTAGTGCCTACTCACCACTGGCTGGAAAGCTGGGGAGATGCGGAACCAAAAACAGGCTTCATCAGTTTGTTACAACCCACTATTAACCCTTTATTTAAAACAAGGGCTTACCAAACAACTTTACTAAAGCTTGCAGGAAATACAACCGACTACGAAACATACTTTAAAACATATTGGGTAGCGAAGCAAGGTGGTGAAGATGGCTATAACACTGCCTTACAAAATGGTGTGATCGAACCAACAGCTCCGGCAATTGCAGGCGGCACATTTAATAATGCAGGTGTAGTTGCTGCTGCATCAAAGGTAGGTACCGTTGCAGGTGGCGAATACGAACTGGTAATGTATGAGAAAGTATCTATAAGAAATGGTAACCAGGCCAATAACCCGTGGTTGCAGGAATTACCTGATCCGATCTCTAAAGTAACCTGGGATAACTATGCATTAATGAGCCCGGTAATGGCGAAGAAAGTGCTGGACATTGATGTTGCAGGAAGCCAGCGTGATGGAGACGGTTACGAAGTGCATCCTGAAAAGCCGACGGTTACTATTAAGGCTAATGGAAACACAATTGAACTACCGGTTTTGATTGTACCCGGTATCCAGTCAAATACAGTAGCGATCGCAGTGGGATATGGCCGCAAAAGTGCTGATGAAACAAAAACTTCGGAGTATATCGGAAGGTCCGCTAAAGACGCTGGTAAAAATGTGTACCCACTCGTAGGTTTTGATGGTACAGGGTTTAGATATTCAGCGAAAGCGGAGATAACTAAAACAGGTAATACTTATTTATTAGCACAAACACAGGTACATGGTTCTTCAGAAAGCCGCCCTGTTCTTTTTGAAGATTCCTTAAAAAGATTTACAGCAAACCCGGAGCATGTATTGGAGGAGGCACGGCATGAAAGAAAAATGCTGACTGAAGCCGCCGGAGGTAAGGATTATGTAAAGGATGCTACTATTTATCCTGAATATATCAAACCAGGTATCCACTGGGGTATGAGCATTGATTTGAATAGCTGTACCGGTTGTAGCGCCTGTGTAGTCGCTTGTACTGCTGAAAATAATGTGGCGGTGGTTGGTAAGATACAGGTGTCCCGCTACCATGAAATGCATTGGCTGCGCATTGACCGTTATTTCACCGGTGATATGAGTAACCCGGATGTAGTTTTTCAACCAATGCTTTGCCAGCATTGTGATAATGCGCCTTGCGAAAACGTTTGCCCGGTTGCAGCAACCAATCATAGTTCAGAAGGACTTAACCAAATGATCTATAACCGTTGTATCGGAACAAGATATTGCGGTAACAACTGTCCTTACAAAGTTCGCCGATTTAACTGGCTCGATTTCACTGGTGCAGATAGTTTCCCGGACAACCAAAATCCAATGGTGGAGCAGGGTTATATGAACGAATCTGTATTGCAGATGAATGACGAATTAACGAGGATGGTATTGAACCCGGATGTTACGGTTCGTTCAAGAGGGGTAATTGAAAAATGTTCTTTCTGTGTACAGCGTTTACAGGATACCAAGCTGGCAGCCAAAAAAGCAGGCGATCCCAGTCTCGTAAGAAATGTAAAAACTGCCTGTGCGCAGGCTTGCCCAACAAGCGCTATCTCCTTTAGTAATGTGAATGACAAGGAGAGTGATGTATACAAGATCCGCTACGAGGAGCAGGTTAACAGGAGCTTTTACGTATTGGACACGTTACACACTTTATCGAATATAAATTACCTGGCGAAAATTAAAAATACTGACAGGGAAGTTTCCAATGAAAAAGGGGGTGATCATGATTCACCAGCCGAGGAAGCAAAAAAGGATGAGAAACAACCACATGCTTAATTTATAGAGCGGATAAATAAATTAAAGTGGGGAATAAAGGAAAGTAAAGGTTGATGAGCAGGGAATGTTCTTAAAAGAAAACTAATAGCGATTAGCTCCAAAGGGATTGCCGCACAATGTACTACAGTACAAGAGTGCGACGCCACTGAAGTTGAACAAAGAAATAATGTTGGGTAAATAAACAACGGCCAGTTTACTAAAAGCGAATGGCTTAAAGCTGAAAAATATATGTCATTATTAAAGTACGAATCACAGATCAGGGAACCGTTGGTGGATGGGGATAAGGATTACCACCAGGTAACGGAAGACCTTATACGTCCTATTGAGATGAAGCCGACCCGTCTTTGGTATATCGGTTTTTATATCAGTGTGGCCCTTTTGTTATTTGGCGTGTATAGTATATACCGGGAAGTTACTTATGGAGTAGGTCAGTGGAACCTCAATAAAACCATCGGCTGGGGTTGGGATATTACCAACTTTGTATGGTGGGTAGGTATTGGTCACGCCGGAACATTGATCTCTGCGATCTTATTACTATTTAGGCAGGGATGGAGAACTGGTGTAAACCGTGCGGCAGAAGCGATGACAATATTTGCTGTAATGTGTGCTGGTCAGTTTCCAATATGGCACATGGGGCGTGTTTGGCTCGCCTTCTTTATTATGCCGTATCCAAATACCCGTGGACCTGTGTGGGTGAATTTCAACTCACCGCTCCTTTGGGATGTATTTGCGATCTCCACTTATTTTACTGTGTCCTTATTATTCTGGTACTCCGGTTTAATACCTGACCTGGCAACAGTAAGGGACCGGGCTAAAACGAAGCTTAGAAAACTACTTTACGGTATTGCATCTTTCGGATGGACGGGCAGCACTAAACACTGGCAAAGACATGAATCTTTATCATTGGTATTGGCAGGTCTTGCTACACCGCTTGTATTGTCTGTGCATACGATAGTATCTTTTGACTTTGCGACCTCGGTAATTCCGGGATGGCATACCACCATCTTCCCTCCTTACTTTGTGGCGGGCGCCATCTTTAGTGGTTTTGCCATGGTGCAAACGTTGATGATCGTTCTGAGAAAAGTATTTGCACTGGAAGATTATATTACGTTGGGCCACATTGAAGCGATGAATAAAGTAATTGTTTTAACAGGTTCAATTGTGGGTATCGCTTATATCACCGAGTTATTTATAGCCTGGTATGGACAAAACCCTTACGAGTGGTATGCATTCAGCCAGAACAGGGCAAATATCTGGAGCCCGTATGGATGGAGCTATTACCTGATGATGTTCTGTAATGTGGTGTCGCCTCAATTATTTTGGTTCAGAAAACTGAGAAGGAATATTGTGTTCACTTTCTTCATGAGCATTATTGTAAATATCGGTATGTGGTACGAGCGTTTTGTGATCATCGTTACCTCTACCTACAGGGATTACCTGCCTTCTTCCTGGAGCACATATTACAGTCCGTCTATTTGGGAAATAGGTTTTTACCTGGGTACATTCGGGTTATTCTTTACCTGCTTTTTCTTGTTTGCAAAATACTTCCCTGTGATAGCCGTAGCGGAGATCAAGGCGGTGTTGAAAACGAGTGGTGAAAATTACAAACACAAAATGACAGATATAGAAAGAGCGGATTCGGAGAAGTTTTACCAGGAGGAAGTGGAGCACGTGCATGCGCATTGATCCGCGGCAAGCTTGTTAATATTAGGTTTACTAATTTATATAATAACCAATGAGTGGAATTAAAAAATTTGTTGTAGCGTGTTTCGATGACGAAGCAGTACTTTTTCCTGCGGTAAAAAATGTTCGCAAGGCCGGCTACAAGATCCATGACGTGTACACACCTTTTCCAGTGCATGGGTTAGATCATGCAATGGGTATTAGGGAAACAAGTTTGCATACTGCTGGATTTATCTATGGTATTACGGGAACTATTACAGCGCTTACCTGCATGAGCTGGGTCTTTACCAAAGACTGGCCTTTGAACATCGGCGGTAAGCCACACTTTGCCTTACCGGCCTGGATACCGATCACCTTTGAACTTACTGTATTATTTGCGGCGGTTGGAATGGTACTTACTTTCTGTTATTTATGTCAATTATCGCCTTTCATTAAAAAACACCATTTTCATTTACGTGCAACCGATGACCTGTTTGTAATGGCAATAGAATGCGGCGCCAAAACAAATGATGTTGAAGTGCAGGCCTTTTTACAAAATGCGGGCGCTAAAGAAGTAAATGTGCAGGTAGCTGAAACGGGTTGGTGGATAGGAAGGTATGATAAAGAGCAAAAATTATATGCGGACGTAGAGAAAGGATATTAAGCTCTAAGAAAGCATGAGCATTTAAAATGATTAACCGATTATCACTTAACAGGCAATGAAGAAAACTACCATCATAACCGTTTTAATTTTGTCCGTGGCCGGAATTGGATTGCTGACAGGCTGCCACAACAAACGCAACCCCGGCAGAATTTATATGCCGGATATGGGATACAGCCGTGCATTAGAAACTTACAGCGAGCTTGACTCACTTCAGTTTACCAACAACGCTAAAAATCCAGGAGGCAAAATTTTTTACAATCGTAAGCCCGTAACAGGTACTATTGAAAGAAGCGAATTGTTTCCCTATACTTTACCGAACGATTCAAATGGCTATACAATGAGTGCACAGGTAAAAAATCCTTTGCCTCCGCTGGTTGGAAAAGATAGCCTTGAGGCATCAAGACTGTTTAATATTAATTGCGCTATATGTCATGGCGCAAATGCCCAGGCAACGGGGCCTTTAGCTACTTCGGGCAAAGTGGGCGCTATAGCTAATCTTACCCTGCCCCAGTATGTTGCTATGGCGGACGGAACGATGTATCATACCATCAATTATGGAAAAAATAATATGGGCAGTTATGCATCTCAATTGAGCAGGAAGGAACGCTGGCAAATGGTGCAATATATCCGAACTTTGCAACCTAAACCCGCAGCAACTGCCACCGCGACTACGCCGGCAACACCAACAGCCGATAGTACAGCAACCAATAAAACAAAATAAAAAAGCATTCACTCTTAATACATTTTTAGATGGCTAAATCATTCGAATTACCGGCAAATTATAAAAAGTGGACCATGGGTTTGATCGCTGCTGGTGTAATCGCTTTGCTATACGGATTGATACAATTTCACCCTTTTGAACACGCAGGACATGGAGAGAATATAAACAGCACCCGTTTTTGGGCAGTGCTATTACAAAACAGTGTTTTTTGGTTATTGCTCGTTAATACCAGTATGTTTTTTATTGGCTTTACAACCTTGGCAATGGGAGGCTGGCAGGTTGCTCTGCGCCGGGTGCCGGAGGCTATTTCGAGTGTAGTGCCGATATTGGGGATCATCACCTTTTTAATTTTAATGTCACTTGTATGGGGTGGAAGAACGGATATTTTTCATTGGTTAGATAAAGAAGCTGTTGCGAATGACCCGATTTTAAAAGGTAAAAGCGGCTTTTTAAGCCCGGTGTTTTTCACAGTATGGAGTGCGATCACTATTTTCCTCTGGTGGTTTATCGGAAAAAAGATGCGCTCCTTCAGTTTAGAAAGCGACAAGACCGGGCCAATGGATTATGAGACCGGAAAAAAATGGATCAATAAGAATATTCTTTGGGCCTCCTTCTTTGTTGTATTTTTTGGTTTAACTGTTGGTTCCACTATACCATGGTTGTGGATAATGAGTATTGATGCACATTGGTACAGCACCATGTTTAGCTGGTACACTTTTGCAAGTTCCTTTGTAGCAGGAATGTCGCTGATCGCTTTGTTTGTGATCTTCCTAAAAAACAGGGGCCAACTGGAGTATGTTACAGACGAACATTTACATGACGTAGCCAAGTTCATGTTTGCCTTTTCAATCTTTTGGACGTACCTGTGGTTCTCGCAGTATATGCTGATCTGGTATGCAAATATTCCCGAGGAAACAGGCTACTTCAAGATCAGGGTACAGGGGCCGTACAGGGGAATTTTCTTCCTAAACCTCATACTTAATTTTGTATGCCCGCTGTTGATATTCATGAAAAAGAGCACTAAAAGAAATTGGACGCTGGTAACCTTTATGGCAGTGTTGATCATTTTTGGTCACTGGATAGATTTTTGGCAAATGGTAATGCCCGGCGCTTTGGGCGACCACGGAGAATTAATGCCATTTGAATTCGGTATTGCAGCGTTGTTCATAGGCATCATTATGTGGAGAGTTGGTGTTTACTTCAGCACCAATCCATTAACCGCAAAAAACCATCCTTTCCTGAAAGAAAGTATGATTCACCATACCTAAGCAATGTTGAACAAAGACTTGTAAAAAGGTAAAAAGAAAAGAAACAAGGGGCGAGCTTTAAACAACATACAAGAATAATAATTTATTGAAATAATTTTGCAACATGACACAGCTTTTGTTGATAGCGATAATAGTAATGATCTTCGTAATCATCTTTCAGATTTCGAAAGCAAGTGAATACGTAAGTGTCTTAAAGGGGGAAGAAAAAGCTCGCAAGCAAAATAACAAGATCAATGCGTTTTTGCTCGTTGTCTTTCTAATTCTCGGCATCATCGGGTGTTGGTGGTGCAATGATTTGTACTATGAAAAAACTTTGTTTCCTCAAGGAGCCGCATCCGAGCTGGGTGAAAAGATAGACCTGATGCTTTATATAACCATTGGGGTAACAGGAGTAGTATTCTTTATTACCCAGGTGCTGTTATTCTGGTTCTCATTTAAATACCAGGAAAGGGATGATCGGAAAGCATACTTTTTTCCGCACAATACCAAGCTTGAGTTATTATGGACCACCGTGCCAGCCATCTTTTTAACTGTGTTGGTTGTATTTGGATTGAAATATTGGTTTAAAATAACCGGGGAGGCGCCGAAAGATTCAGTGTTGGTAGAAGTTACAGGTCACCAGTTTGGCTGGGAATTTCGCTATCCGGGACCAGATAAAATATTGGGCCGCAAAAATTTTAAATTGACAAAAGGAGCTAACAGCCTCGGAGTAGATTTTAGCGATCCTGCAAGCCTGGATGATTCGCATGTTGCCGGTACCGTACACATACCTGTTGGCAGGCCAATTAAGTTTGTGATCAATGCACAGGATGTTATACATGATGTAGGCTTATCACATTTTAGATTGAAGATGGACGCTGTTCCTGGTATCCCCACCACTTTGTGGTTTACGCCTTTGTATACCACTGAAGAAATGAAGATAAGAACGGGAAATCCAAATTTCACTTATGAAGTAAGTTGTGATCAGATGTGTGGAAAAGGTCATTTCTCAATGAGAGGTGTAATAATAGTAGATACTGAAGAGGAATATATGAGATACCTCGCAACCCTTGAGCCAGAATACTATACAGTGTTCCCCGATAAAAAACCAAAGCCTGCCAATGCAGGTTCAGATACTACAAAGACACAGGCGCCTGTCACCGCCGCTATTACGCCTGGTGTTAATTAAGATAATGAAGAAAACACTAAGAAAATGAGTAACACAGCAATCATACACGAAGCAGATGTTCACGCAGGGCACGATGCACACCACGAACATCATCACCACGAGACATTTATCAGTAAATACGTTTTCAGCCAGGATCATAAAATGATTTCTAAACAGTTCCTGATAACTGGTATTACCTGGGCTATTATTGGTGGATTGTTTTCGGTATTGTTCCGCTTGCAGTTAGGGTATCCTAATTCCACTTTTCCTTGGTTAGAAGATATTTTGGGCCATTGGGCAAAGGGTGGAAAGATAAATCCGGAATTTTATTATGCACTTGTTACCATGCATGGTACTATCCTCGTATTTTTTGTATTAACGGCAGGCTTGAGCGGAACGTTTGCAAACTTCCTGATACCACTACAAATTGGTGCCCGTGATATGGCGTCGCCAATGTTGAATATGCTCAGTTACTGGTTCTTCTTTCTTGCATCTGTTATCATGTTCTCTTCACTTTTTGTGCAAACAGGTCCGGCCGCCGGAGGATGGACGATCTATCCGCCATTAAGTGCGTTGGGAGATGCATCGAGTGGATCGAAGATTGGGATGGATCTTTGGTTGGTTAGTATGGCAATGTTTATTGTAAGCTCGTTGTTAGGCGGGTTGAATTATATCACTACTATTCTCAACATGCGTACAAAGGGAATGAGCATGACCAGGATGCCGTTGACAATATGGGCGCTGTTCTTTACAGCGGTGTTAGGCGTACTTTCTTTCCCTGTATTATTGTCCGGCGCTATCTTACTTTTATTCGATCGCAACCTTGGTACAAGTTTCTTCCTGAGCGATATATATATCAATGGAAAAATATTGCCTAACGAAGGTGGAAGCGCTATCCTGTTCCAGCATTTGTTTTGGTTCCTTGGCCATCCCGAAGTGTACATTATTCTGCTGCCGGCGATGGGTATGTCTTCTGAGATAATATCTATCAACAGTCGCAAACCCATATTTGGTTACATGGCGATGGTGGGTTCTTTATTCGCTATTGCTATCCTTGCCTTTCTTGTGTGGGCGCATCACATGTTCGTCACGGGACTAAATCCATTCCTCGGAGCATTCTTTGTGTTGCTAACCCTGTTGATCGCTGTTCCATCAGCTATTAAAGTTTTCAACTGGCTAACAACTTTATGGCGGGCCAATATTCGGTTCACACCGGGTATGTTGTTTGCCATTGGTTTTGTGAGCCTGTTCATTAGTGGTGGTTTAACAGGTATCTTCCTTGGTAACTCTGCATTGGACATTCACTTGCATGATACTTATTTTGTGGTAGCGCATTTCCATATTGTAATGGGGGTAGCATCCTTCTTTGGCATGTTCGCAGGGGTATATCATTGGTTCCCTAAAATGTATGGACGTTTTTTAAACAACACATTGGGCTATATACACTTTTGGGTAACTATCGTTGGAGCATACCTTATTTTCTGGCCCATGCACTACGAAGGACTTGCCGGTATGCCACGCCGTTATTATGATTACTCCATGTGGGAATCATTCAAAATGTTTGGCGGGTTAAATGAGTTTATCAGCTTTGTTGCAATGATCGTATTTGCTACACAGTTGTTATTTGTATTCAACTTCTTTTATAGCATTTTCAAAGGAAGAAAAGTTAGCACTTTAAATCCGTGGGGTGCTAATACCCTGGAATGGACAACCCCGATTCGGCCTGGTCATGGTAATTGGGTAGGCGAGATTCCTGAAGTGCATCGTGGCGCTTATGATTATGGTAAAGATGGAAGAGAATTTATTCCTCAAACAGAGCCGGTTGGTGAGCATGAAAGTCACCACTAAAATTTTAAGCTGATCGATAATGGTTGATGTGTGATTGATATTGGAGAGATAATAAAATAGATTTTTGAAAAGGATGTCGCAGGAAAAAACTACCATAGCCAACTCAACACCATTTGTGTTGGCCTCAACAGTGAAGGATTATTTTCAATTGATCAAATTCACTTTGAGCTTTATGGTGGTATTCAGTACAGTAGTCAGTTACCTGATTGCAATTCCAAACGGCTATAGAAATGCAGTGGATGTTATTTTATTATTCCTTGCCGGAATGCTGATAACAGGGTCTGCAAACACTATTAACCAGGTTGCAGAAAAAGATACCGACGCATTGATGAAGCGAACTGCCGGAAGACCAGTTGCAAGTGGACGGATGACGGTAACACACGCATCAACATTCGCAGTAATTACCGGTGTTACGGGCTTGCTGATAATGCTGTTAAAGTTTAACTGGCAAAGTTCTTTGATTGGGTTAGTGAGTTTATTTATTTATGGCTTTATTTATACGCCATTAAAAAAGGTAAATTCTGTAGCCGTATTGGTTGGCGGTTTGCCGGGTGCGCTGCCATGTCTTATTGGTTGGGTGGCCGCTTACTACGACAGCCCAATAGATTGGACGGGTGGTTGGATATTATTTGCTATCCAGTTTATATGGCAGTTTCCACATTTTTGGGCAATTGCATGGGTAGCTCACCAGGATTATAGCAAAGCAGGATTTAAGTTGTTGCCAAGCGATAAAGGGCCAACAAAATTTACTGCGATGCAAACCATCATGTACAGCACACTGATGTTGCCGATAGGTGTATTGCCTTATTACTTCAACATCAGCGGAATTGTAAGTTTATGGATACTGATGTTTTGTAACATAGCAATGATTGTACAGAGTGTGAGGTTGTATATAAAGATGGATGTAGCAAGTGCAAGGCGGGTAATGTTCAGTTCTTATTTTTATCTCGCAATTGTTTTTATTGCTTTGCTCGCTGATAAAATACATCACTTAGAAGTAGTGAGTAACTAAGGCACACAGTCAAAATTGTTACTGCCTTTAGTAAAGTATAAGAGAATGCAACATGGTGATTGAAAAACAAAAAATTGTTTGCAATCAAAAGTTTTTTAAGATAGAGAATTCATATTTTTTATAAAAAATAATTCCGTAGAGGAGTGGGATATGCATACAGTGGCAATGGAACAAAGAAAGAGAATTCATCCGCATAAGTTTACCTTATGGGTAGGTATTGCGAGTATAATAATGATGTTTGCGGGCCTCACAAGTGCGTACATCGTTAAGCGTAACCAGGCAAACTGGACCAGCTTTGAGCTTCCTGTTATGTTTTGGTACTCAACTGCTGTGATCGTTATCAGCAGTATAACCTTGTTAATGGCACACGCTGCTTTCCGGCATCGTGAAATGGCGAAGTACCGGGCCCTGGTGGTAACAACATTATTGCTGGGAGTGCTTTTTATAACGTTGCAAATATTGGGATTCATTCAACTTTGGGAAAACGGAATGACCCTGCAAAAAAATGTATCGTTCTCTTTCTTATACGTGATAGTAGGCTTGCATGCGCTGCATGTGATTGGAGGTGTGATAGCGTTAATAGTACTATTTGCAAAGGCATTTAGCAGTAAGATCAGGAGTTATAATATTGTGCCCATAGAAGTGATCAGCACTTACTGGCATTTTGTGGATGTATTATGGATATACCTTTTGATATTTTTATTGATGATAAGGTAGTGGCGTTGAGGGTTTATTGTTTTTGGTTTATTGTTTTTTGTTGTTGGTGGTTTTGGGAATATGGTTTTGAATTGAATTGTTGCACATTGCTATACAAGTACAAGAGGGCGATGCAACGATGATGCAATGGAAAACAATGTTTGGACAAAACATTTCCCTGGCGTTGATTCATCTACGAATTTGAATAAAAGTTCAACATTTTTTAAAATAAAGTTTATTTAATGTCTACAGCAGCAGTACAGCAGGGAACAAAATGGTGGAGTGGAGGCAGAAGCCCTTTCAATGCCAGCTATGGTAAGGTGATGATGTGGTATTTTTTGATGAGTGATGCTTTTACTTTTGGCGCATTTCTTATCAGCTATGGCACCATCCGGTTTAGCGTGAACAACTGGGCGGATCCAAACCATGTGTTCAATTCATTTCCATTAGCGGGCCACGCAAATTTGCCCTTGGCGTTTGTTAGCTTGATGACATTTATTTTGATCGCAAGTTCGGTTACGATGGTATTGGCTGTTCACGAAGGTCACAATATGAACCGCAAAGGAGTGGAAAAGTATATGCTGTGGACCATTATTGGCGGACTGGCTTTTCTTAGTTGCCAGGCATGGGAGTGGACGCATTTATTAACCGGTGAGCACGTAGCCTTGTTAGGTGATGGCACATTATCTGTGCTGCCAACAACTGTAAAGTCTAACCCATGGGGGCCGGAAGTAGCACCCGACGCAATGATCGCGGCTTTAAAAAATACTTCTCATGAGCAGTTGGCAAGAATTGCAGCCACAATACATCATGCTGGCGAAGTTCATCACAACGTTACGGCTCTTCCTGATTCAGAACTGATCAATATGATTCAGTCTTCAGGATTGCAGGTAAGCCACACAGGTCCAATTGCATTTGGAGGATACTTCTTTGGCATTACCGGCTTTCACGGGTTCCATGTATTTTCTGGTGTTATTATTAATGTAGTAATGCTGGCTAAAACAAGACTTGGTCACTTCGATCAGCGTGGTCATTACGAAATGATTGAGAAGGCAGGTCTGTATTGGCACTTTGTAGACCTGGTTTGGGTATTTGTATTTCTTTGCTTCTACCTGATATAAATTGAACGAACGAATTAACTGATTAACAAATTAAAAATATTATGTCAGCACAAGCTTCTTCTCCTGAAATTACGTTTCATCCTGAACATTCCAGCGGTACAAAAAGGATATGGAAAACATTTTGGCTCCTTTCCGGGATAACCCTCCTTGAGTTAGCGATTGGTATTAGTATCTATACAATTCACAAAGGCGAAAACCCAAATCACGCACTCGTATTGGGCTTTAAAGGCATGGTATGTATCTTAACTCTTGCCAAAGCATATTATATCGTTTCAGTATTCATGCATTTGGGTGATGAGATCAGGAATATGATCATGACGATTGTTGTGCCTTTGTGTTTATTTATCTGGTTTATTGCTGCTTTCCTGTGGGATGGGAATAGCTGGAAAATCCTTCGCAACAGGTACAACGGTGCGCCTACAGTAATTGAGAAGCAACACACGGATGCGAAAGAAAAAGGGGCGAAAGATTAATAGAGCATATTAATTATTTTATAAAAACAACCATCGTCCCGTTTGTGGTGCGATGGTTTTTTATTGTGTTAAGATCAAGTGAGCATTATGAACAGAACAGCAATACTCGGACTATTATTGGCAATTGTTTTGCCGCTAACCGGATACTTTATTGTAAAGCAATATAGCGACAGCAATGTGCACATGCCGGGCCGCTATTTTTACGACAGCGTTGCTGTAACGGAAAAGAATGGCAGAGTACAAACAGATACTATTTGGCATTCTGCAAGAAATATGGTCTTTACAAATCAACTCGGCAAAACTGTAACGCTTGATTCGCTGAAAGGAAAAATATTGGTGATTGATTTCTTCTTTTCCCGCTGCCCCACAATATGCCCGGGCATGGCTAAAAGCATGAGAAAACTCCAGGGCTCATTTACCAACAGCAAGGACAGTATCGTGCAGTTTATTTCTATCAGTATCGATCCGGAGCATGATTCGGTACCGCAGTTAAGAAAGTTTGCCAACCGCTATACAAGCAACCATGATAGCTGGTGGTTTGTAACCGGAAATAAAAAAGATATTTACGATTTTGCATTGAATGAGTTGAAAGCCAGTGTGGCAGATGCCGATGTAGATACTGCATTTATCCATACGGAAAATTTCTTTTTACTCGATCGTAACCGGGTTGTAAGAGGGTGGTACAATGGATTTGACACGATCAAGCAATCCAGGTTAGTAAGCGATATCCCTTTGTTGATGCTGGAAAAAAAGAAGAAGCGGAGTTTTAAGGAATTCCTGGACGAACTGTTTGGAAGAAGTTAATCGTATGCAATTATTCACGAAAAAACCTAACAAGGATTATATGCTACAACCCGTATTAGTAAAAAATGATGCGAAGGCCAAAATGCTGATATGGATTGTTTCGATAGTGGTATTTGTCGCAGTAGCATTTTTGTCAAAATACAAACTGGAGGCAAAACTTGGCTTTGATCCACACATTTTTGCTTTGGTAAATGCAGTGATCAATTCGATTGTTGCGCTTTCATTGATTGCTGCGTTGGTTGCTGTAAAAAAGCAAAAATACGAGCTGCATAAAACGATCATGTTAACCGCGATCGTTTTGTCAATTTTGTTCCTGCTGTCTTATATTAGTCATCACCTGCTTGCAGGCGAAACCAGGTATGGAGATATCAACCACGACGGCATTGTAAGTGAAGTGGAAAAGTCGAGTGTTGGGAGCTTACGCATTTTGTATTATTTTTTATTGATCACACATATTCCACTCGCCGCCATTATACTTCCATTTATTTTATTTACCGCCTACCGTGCTTTGATCGGCGAATATGAGCAGCATAAAAAATTAACAAGGCTTACCTGGCCAATATGGTTTTATGTGGCGGTGTCAGGTGTAATTGTGTACCTCATGATCAGTCCTTATTATTCATAAGTTGATAAGGTTTTTTCAGGAGTTGCTTTATACAGTACACAAGGGATAGAATAATGAAATTTTTTTTTGGACCCGGCAAAAGTTTTTCAATTAAGCTTTAGTGGCGTCGCACTCTTCAACATTTTATCAATGAGGAGCGAAATGCCAGGTCACTAATTTATCCTTTGAGTAGTATATCTTTCTACTATTATTTTTGAATTACTTAAATAAGTGATGATAACCTTAATAGTATCGCCAATCGTTGGTTCGGTTTCTTCATTATGATCTTTGTTTGTTTGCTCAACAGGAATTTTCGCCTGTATCTTATCTCCAACCACATTCACAAAAATACCATGAGGCGTGATCTTGTAAATCACTGCATCGATGACGGATTTGTTTTTGAAATACTTTAGGGCTGCCATATACTCAGGAATATAGTTGCTCCTGGAAAGAGATGCAGTGATTTTATCGGTGTTGTGGGTATTATTCAAAGAAAAAAAAATAGGATCATTCAGGCTGTTCTCAGCCGGCTTTTTTTCCCACGGCGAAAGTATTAGCGGAAAAAATATATAGCTGCCCGTTTCCTTAACAAAATAATCAACATCTACTTTTTTTAAATAACCTACAAATTTATTTTCGACAGCCGATTTATTGATGAGGTTGTCTAACGCATTATTAAAACGGAAAACGATCTTGTCTGCAATCATCTTGTCTCCCCTTGGTGAGCGGGCCGGCGTAAAACTTACTTCATCACCCACATGAAATTGATGAATCTTTTTAATCAGTTTTGCTGCTTTCAGTTTAAGCTGCTCCTGCTCACTTATATTTCCATTGAGCGTTTTTTTCTTGCCGTTTGCCAGGTACTCAATCGTCGCATAATCTTTATCATGATTAATGAAAGTGATGGTGCCCATCATTGTGTCTGTAGCCATGATATTTTTGATTTGTTAAGCAGAAATAAAAATGTGAAGATGAATGCTCGCATTACTCAATGCCCGTTTCACTTATAATTTCAATTCAGATAAAGGATCCCAGAATATCTTTTTGAAATCAACGACTTTGTCATCCTTCACCAGGATCTTTTCTTTGTTTAATAGATCTTCCATTGCAGTAGGTGAGCCAAAATGTGCTTTACCAGAAAGCAGGCCCTGGCTGTTTACCACCCGGTGTGCCGGAATTTTTGGTTTTGCAATATGTGCTGCATTCATTGCCCAGCCTACCATGCGGGCCGAAAGTTTTGTTCCAAGGTAGTTTGCAATTGCACCATAAGAAGTCACCCGTCCTTTGGGAATTTGTCTTACTACATCAAATACATCCTGGAAAAAAGAATACTCTTTCGGCTGAGAAGGAATAGCAGGTTTTTCGGCCTTGCCTGACGCAGGTTTTTTTACAGTGTTTCTTTTCATATTACCTTAAAGATAATAATATGCTTCGTTTTGGTTCCGCTACATTTTCGTAATTGTAGGGACAATGTTTGCATCCGTTGCCACAACAGTATCCTTTGTTCAGGTGATATTTTTCTGTAAGAACAATGTACCCTTCTTCATTATAATAAAAATCTTCACCCTCAATTAGTTGATCCATGCGGCTCTATATTAATGTTTTCCGTTTCCTTAAGAAGCTGTTGTAAATCGTCATCGTCCCCGGCGATTTCTGCAGGCAGCTTAAATTTCAGGTAAAAGATCTTATTGCTTCCGGCGATATTCAATGCCTCGTAATGTGTTTTAATTTTCAGCACCGGGTCATCCGATTTTTCGTACACGTCAGCACAATCTTCAACAAGGTGCAGGTGATAAAGTTCAATTACTTTTTTAGTGAACGTGTATAGATCAGGAGAATCTGTCTTCAAATGAATGTACCCACCAGGGGATAATATTTTTTTATACAACCTTAAAAATGCCGGGTGCGTTAGGCGTTTTTTTGCTTTTGAAGTTCTTAGCTGGGGATCAGGAAAAGTGATCCATATTTCACTCACTTCGCCCATGGCGAAATAGTCGGGCAGCATGGCGATCTGCGTACGAAGAAAAGCAGCATTATTGATACCTGCTTCAAGACATTTTTTTGCGCCGATATAGATCCGGTTTCCTTTGATATCGACCCCGATAAAATTTTTTTCAGGAAACATTCTCGAAAGACCCACAGTATATTCTCCGCGGCCGCAGGCAAGTTCCAATATAACAGGGTGATCATTCTTAAAGAAATCATTCCACTTACCCTGCATATCTTTCGGATACTCCAGCACGTTCCGAAAGGTTTTAATATCTGCAAAACGCTGTAATTTTTTTTGCGCCATAGGATCGCAAATATAAGATGGTAATGTAATAATTGTCAAATCGGATAACACCGACAAGATAATCGTAGCTACCCCGATTGATAGAAAGGCGCGGATATATAATAATCAACGGTAACCCTTTAGACAAACCCTGCCACTCCAAAGAGGACATTAAATTCAAAGTCTCTTTTAGGCGACCGCAAATTGCTGCACATTTACAGGCACACAAAATCCCGGCACAAAACCAACCTGTAAATTGCTGAAATTTTGCCAACACACAAGCAACATCTGCGACAAGAAGGGCTACAGTTTTCAATAGCTTTGCAAACAGCACTAATGTGACACAATTAATTATAACACTTTGAAACTCTATATAAAAAATATGGTATGCAGCCGCTGCAAAATGGTAGTGAGAGGGGAACTGGAAAAAGCAGGCTTGCATCCATTGACAGTAGAATTAGGAGAAGTGGAAATTAAAGAGCAACCTACCGCAGCCGCATTACATCAGCTTGACCAATCCTTACAAAGTTTAGGTTTTGAAATTATCGACGACCGGAAAAGCCGCATAATTGAGAAAATTAAAAACAGCATCGTAGAACTCATTCATCACACCGACGAAAATATTGATGTAAATCTTTCTGAATACATCTCTCAAAAGCTTAATTACGATTATAATTATTTAAGCAACCTGTTTTCAGAGGTGGAAGGCATTACCATTGAAAAATATTTAATTGCTCAAAAAATTGAAAAGGTAAAAGAGTTGTTGAAGTATGATGAGCTCACGCTTTCCCAAATTGCAGACCAGTTAGGTTATAGTAGTGTAGCTTATTTATCCAATCAGTTTAAAAAGCAAACCGGGCTCTCACCTTCTTTCTACAAATCGCTAAAACAAAACAGCCGCAGGAATATTGAAGATCTTTAAATGTTACAACGCAATCCCGGAATTCCATAACAACTGCCCTTTATTGAGTTTATAACTTTGTGTCAGAAATTTTTTATTATGACACACACTTATAATATAAGCGGCATGACCTGCAACGGTTGTGTTGCTAAAGTAAAAAGCGCACTACTGAAGTTCGGAGATATAACAGGAGCTAATGTGCAGTTGACAGCGCCCCAGGCAACTATAAGTATGCAAAAGCACATACCGGTGCAAACATTGCAATCAGCTTTGCAGAAGGCAGGCAATTATATGATAATGGAAGCAGATCCAGGCATGCATCATGCTGTAACAGAAGAAGAAGAAGCAAAGTCTTGGTTTGAAACATACAAACCCATACTTCTTATATTTTTTTACGTGGCCCTTGTAAGCATTATAGCCGCATCATCAGCAAATGGTTTTGACTGGGCGATTGGGATGAAAGTATTTATGAGTGGCTTCTTTTTAACCTTTTCATTTTTCAAATTTCTTGACCTTAAAGGCTTTGCAGAGAATTATTTCACTTACGACATACTTGCAAAAAGCTTCGGAGCATGGGGTTTTATTTACCCCTTTATCGAACTTTTGTTAGGCATCGCTTACGCTATCAACTTCAATCCGTTGATTACGAATGCAGGAACATTTTTTGTGATGTCTGTCAGTATAATTGGTGTTTTGCAAAGCGTTTTAAACAAAAGGAAAATCAGGTGTGCCTGTTTGGGTGCCGTGTTTAATTTACCGATGAGCACTGTTACCATTGTCGAAGATGCTTTAATGATTGGGATGAGTGGCATTATGCTTATCACAATGCTGTAAATGGAATCTAAAAATTATGAGTATGAAAAAAATTATTTGTTCGTTTATAACTGTTTGCCTTTTTGCTTTGGTTACAAATGCACAGCATGAGCATCACATGCCTATGAAAGACACATCAAAGCCCAAAGCAAAAGATACTGCTAAAATGCAAATGGGCAATGATACAATGATACATCGTGACCACTCTATGATGAACCATGATATGGATATGGGTAACATGAGCCATGCCTTTTCGCTAAACCTGCCCATGAGCCGCAATGGTTCGGGCACGGGATGGTTGCCCGATGCATCGCCTATGTATGGCAATATGTACCATTCAAAAAAATGGATGTATATGTTGCATGGCAATCTTTTTCTTCGTTATAATAACCAGGATTTTTCTAACAAGGGTTCCCGCGGTGATAGCAAAGTTGATGCGCCTAACTGGCTAATGTTTATGGGTCAGAGAAAGGTGGGCAACAAAGGTTTGTTTCATTTTAATACAATGTTTTCATTAGATCCTATAACAATGGGAGGCAGTGGTTATCCTTTGTTATTTCAGAGTGGCGAAGCGTACCAGGGCAAACCGTTAGTTGACAGGCAGCATCCACATGATTTATTTTCCGAATTATCGGTAAGCTATGCGCATGCATTTTCTAAAAACACCGATGTATTTGCTTATATAGCTTACCCCGGTGAACCTGCTTTGGAAGCAGTCGCTTTTATGCATCGTCCATCGGCATTGTATAATCCTGATGCACCGCTTTCGCACCATTGGATAGACGCTACACATATCACTTTTGGCGTAGCAACACTTGGTGTTCGCTTAGGACAATTCAAAATAGAAGGCTCGTCTTTTACCGGAAGAGAACCTAATGAAAAACGTTTTGATTTTGATAGGCCCCGTTTTGATAGCTGGAGCGGAAGGCTTTCCTACAATCCTTCAAAAAACTGGGCATTGCAAGTATCGCATGGATTTTTAAAAAGTCCGGAAGAATTGCATGTTGATGAAGATGTAAACAGAACTACGGCATCTGCAACATATAGCCTTCCATTAGCCAACAATGGTTGGTTCAATGCAGTTGCACTTTGGGGTATGAATAAAGTAAAAGATCACGATGGAGAAAATGCTTTTCTGATAGAAGGTTCATGGAGAAAGAATAAATTAGCCATCTACAGCCGGTACGAGAATGTTCAGAAATCAGTGGAAGAATTAAACCTGGATGAAGCAAGGTATGGACATGATGCCATATTTCCGGTAAATGCTTTTACTGTTGGCTTCAATTATGATTTGCTGAATATCGGTAAAACAAGAATAGCAGGCGGAAGCCAGTTTACTTGGTACAGCGCAGATAACAAACTTAGTAGTTTGTATGGCAAAAAACCGATGGCGTTTGAAGTGTATTTAAGGTTATATCCGGGCTTAATGAAGATGTAGTAATCTCATTTGTTAACTATATAAATTAAAAAATCATGACAGGTTATCACACTTACAAAACTTGTATAGAGGCATGTTTAAAATGTGCTGCAATATGCAATCATTGTGCGTCATCCTGCACACAGGAAGAAGATGTAAAAATGATGGCAAGATGCATTCAGTTGGACATGGAATGTGCAGCCGTATGTTATGCCGCAGCACAACTGATGAGCTTAGGAAGCGGAAAAGTAAAAGAGCTTTGCCGTATTTGCGCAGACATTTGCGAAGCATGTGGCAATGAATGTGGCAAGCATGAAACAGAACACTGCCAGGAGTGTGCAGAAGCATGTAAAGCTTGTGCGGAAGAATGTCGCAAGATGGTAGCTTAAGATTTCAAAATGCAGGTTCGCCAGCTTTTTTCTAATCACTTTAAAATGAAAATTTATCGGGTTTTCAAAATTCTGCGAATGTTGGCGGTTTCCTTCATGTTATGCGTATTGTTCTTAATGTTGATGAAGCAAAAGCATCAAGGATAATATAAATTTTACTTCAGTTTGAGGCTCGAAATTCTGCTGTCTGCACTTCCGCAATCCGTTTCGTCAACCCAATCGACATTCAAGTTGATTCAGTTGATTCTCAAGGCATGCTGCTGCATGGAAAATCCACAATTGTCGTAATCTTGTCGGTATGAGCATTGGGATCTAATAGCCGTATGTCGGGATTTGTCGTAAATTGTCGTAAATTGTCGTAAATTCAGCATTATGACCGAAGAGCAGGAAATTAAAGTGTTAGCTGAGATATTATCAGTTTATCCCGAAGGCGCGGGAATTGAAGAAATTAAAGGTAAGATGGGCCTTGAAATGGGAACACGAACATTGCAAAGAAGGCTGGTTAAACTTGAGCAAAGGGGGTTAATAACGACAAGCGGAAACAAACGGACAAGACTTTATCACCTTGTGGGAGCGCCAGCAAATACAACGGCCCCTGAGAGACAAGAGGCGAAAACAAACGGCTTAGAAGGTCATGCCGAAGATGTATTCCGATTGGTTTCTCAATCGCTGGAAAAAAGGAGCCGTGTAGGCTATAATAGGGATTTCCTAGACCAGTATATTCCTAACAAACACGCATACCTCGATGACAACGATAGGCCCATCCTACTGGTTATGGGAACAACCGAACTACCGGATCAGCCGGCCGGGACTTACGCACGGCAGATTTTGCACAGGCTATTAATCGATCTGTCATGGAATTCAAGTAGACTCGAAGGGAATACCTATTCTCTCTTAGACACACAACGGTTAATCGCTGAAGGCGACGCCGCAGAAAATAGATCAGCCATCGAAACCCAAATGATTTTGAATCATAAGGAGGCGATTGAATTTCTTGTGCAGGATTCTCCAGATATTGGAATAAACAGGTATACGCTATTGAACCTGCATGCCTTATTATCCAATAACCTGCTACCTGATCCATCGGCTTCGGGAAGACTGCGTACCTTTGGAGTAGGTATTAATCAGTCAACCTATACGCCACTTGCCATTCCGCAAGTAATTGAAGAGCTGTTTGATACGATAATAGAAAAGGCGGCCGCCATAAATGATCCGTTTGAGCAGGCATTTTTCCTAATGGTACATATCCCATACCTGCAACCCTTTGATGATGTAAACAAACGGGTTTCCAGGCTGGCGGCTAACATCCCGTTAAATCATCATAACCTGGCGCCTTTATCGTTTACAGATGTGTCAGCGGACCTTTATATTAAAGGACTGCTTGGCGTGTATGAACTGAACAGGATTGAACTGTTGAAGCATGTGTTTATAGAAGCTTACGAAAAATCGGCCGCTAAGTATGCAAAACTGAGGCAAACAATTGGTGAACCCGACCCATTTCGCATTCAATACAGGAATCAGTTGCGGCGGCTGATTTCCACCATACTGATTAGTAACCTAACACGGACAGCAGCAACAGATACCATCGATGAGGCTGCTGAAACAGTACCGGAAGCGGATAGATCGAAATTTATAGAAACTGCTCAGAATGAACTGCTGGCGTTGCATGAAGGAAATTTTGCGAGATACCAGGTAACTCCATCACAGTTTAAGAGATGGAAAGATTTGTGGGGATAGCTTAGTTGGAGGTGAGTACAAGCTATAAAGAATGCGGTGCGCTTCCATTATAGCTGATCGCTGGTGAGGCAGATGCAGCTACGTATCAGAAACTTACTTGTCTAAAAAATGAAAGCGAAGAAAAGCCACGGAGCCTTAAATTTGATAGCGAAAACAGAACGGAAATGAGTTCAATAAAAAAGCCGCTAACGCATTAAACCAATGTTTTAGCGGCTTTAAGCTGTAGGGGGAGGGGTCGAACCTCCACGGAGCAGTTAGTTGTAGCACAAAGTTGAGTGGTCGACCCTGGTCGGTCCGGTATTGCTACCTTCCCGGCTCTATGCTATATTTATCCTGTGATCTCCACCCCCGAGACAAGAGGGCATGTCTGCCAAAAGTTTCATCACCCCACAATTTTGGACATAATATCTCCAAAGAACTATAATGACGCAAATCTATGTAAAATGCCATTACGTTGAAAATATTTTAGAAAATATTTTATAAATATAGATTTTGGTCAAGAGAATGTATATATATTTGAATAACCACCAAAACTAATTCGCAAAATGGCTACAAAATTGAATCTTGACAAATTGGACTTGCAAATCATCCACGAAATGATGGATACTGCTGAGATCTCTTATGCCGAATTAGGAAAAAAGCTTTTTGTAAGCGGTGGAACCATACATGTGCGTATTAAAAAGCTGCAGGAGTTTGGTATTGTTAAAGGTACAAGATTGAATGTTGATTTAAAACAGTTGGGTTACGATATTACAGCTTTTGTGGGAGTTTATCTTGAAAAAAGTTCCTTATACGACTCAGTTGCCCAGGAGTTGATGGCAATCCCGGAAATAGTGCGCCTAAATTATATAACCGGCAACTACAGCATGTTTCTCGAAATAGTATGCAAGGATATTTCACAACTCCGTTTTGTACTGCACGATGAGTTGCAAAAGATCAAGGGTATTGAAAGAACCGAAACCTTCATATCTCTCGAGGAAGGATTCAACCGCAATGTACAGGTCGTACCGGCAGATTAAATTCCCGCAATCCTTATCTCAGGTCTATAAAGGAGTTCTCACATCCACAGCATCCCGGAGACCATTTCCTAATAAGTTAAAGGCCAATACCAGCAGCATGATCGCAAAGCCTGGAATGAGTGCCAGCATTGGATTGTGTGTAATTATAAAATTATAGTTCTCTTTTATCATCAATCCCCAGCTTGGTTGAGGCGGTTGTACGCCGATGCCTAAGAAACTCAGTCCTGCTTCGATAATGATGGCGGTAGCAAAATTGCTGGCGGCGATCACCATTACCGGTCCTAATATATTGGGAAGAATATGTCTTACAATAATCCTTGTATCACTAAGGCCAAGTGCTTTGGCTGCCTGCACATATTCTAATTCTTTAATAGCCATCACCTGCCCACGTATGAGTCTTGCCACACTCACCCACAACGTTAACCCGACTGCAATAAATATTTGCCAAAACCCCTTGCCCAATGTCATTGTAATGGCAAAGACCAAAAGCAAAGTGGGAATGCTCCAGGTTACATTAACCAGCCACATGATAACATCGTCTATAATTCCACGGTAGTATCCCGCAAGCGCTCCAAGTGCGATACCAATTGTAAGAGAAATGATCACAGCAATAAGACCGACGGCGAGGCTGACCCTCGTGCCAATGATCAGCCTGCTCAAAATATCCCTGCCAAATTTATCACTGCCCAGCCAATAGGTTTTTGTGACCAGGTTTTTTTTGGCAAGACGGGAAGGATCATTACCGGTGAGTTGGGTGATCGAAAAATACTGTACCACTGTGGTGTCTTCATCAATGTATTTATGAACGAGCAGTGAATCTTTATTAATAGAATAACCGCTGATCGGTAGATAATTAAACAGTTCCCGTTTTCCAAACATCATTTTTGAAAACCACCCGGTATTAATGTCTTCTTTTGTTGGGATCTTCAAAAAGAGCTGTTGATAGCCCGGTTTTTTCGCCTGTATTTCTACGGTTTGTAGATCAGCATAAGGCGAAGTGTCAGGAGCGATGAGATAGCCAAATATTGAGACAAAAACAGCGAGTGCAATAATGATCAATCCTCCAATTGCTCCCTTGTTTTTTTTGAGCCGTTGCCAGGTTTGCTGCGAAAAAGAAAAGGAAGGCTGCATGTACTAACCGGTATTTATTTCAATTTTTGGTGAATCGAAGAGCGGATAAAGCTACATTAGTTTGCTTACACGTTATTTTACTTTTCTGTCTTTCCACTGATAGGTCCCGAATTTACCCAACCATCCTGCTATAACAGTATAGATAACATGGAATGGCTGCATTATCGGAAACCACCATAGTAAATATTGTTTAGAGAATAAGCCGGCTACGGGGTACAGAAAGCAAAGTTCAATGATGGTTTTTAACGATAATATCAACAACCACCACCCAACAAGGGAAAATTGAACACGGAGAATTGCGGTTCTTTCAACAACAAAAAGCTGCATCATTGGCATTACTAAAAGCAATAGATTGAAAAAATAAACGATGATGAGTACCGGCAGGATCGTCTTGTCCTGGTATTTATCTGCCTTGCTTGCCCAGCGAATACGTTGATTGAAAAAAGCTTTTAAAGAATTTACCGGTTGTGTATGCACAATGGCCTGTGTAGATTTTAGGAACAATACCCTATCGGGATAGTTCTTTGCTATCTTATGCATCAACAGCATATCATCGCCGCTGGCGATGGAATCAATTCCGCTAAAACCTCCCACTTCTACGAAAACCTTTTTTTCGTAGGCAAGATTTGCGCCGTTGCACATGCTGTGGAGTTTTTTATAAACCGAAGCGCCGGTTATTCCCTGCAAGGTCATAAAGTCGAGCGACTGGAATATTTGGAGAAAATTGAATCCACAATTAATGTACACCGGCGCTGCGATCAGGGCGGCATTGTGTTGTTCGTAAAATTGAGCAATGGTTTGTAACCACTGGAACGGCACTATACAATCCGCATCTGTAGTTACGATCAACTCGCCGGCAGCATGCTGTATCGCAATTTCAATGGCCTTTTTTTTATAAGAGTTTAGTGAATCCCCCCCGGTAAAATCCTGCAATGAAAGCAGTTTGACATTTGGGGCTAAAAAAGATTTTACAACGGCTGCGGTACCATCAGTTGAATGATCGTCCACCACGATTACTTCGAACAAATTCGTTGGATAAGATTGTCTGCAAACAGAGTCAAGGCAGTCAGTAATATTTTCTTCCTCATTGCGGGCGGGAATCACTACCGAGATCTTTGTTTTTGAAGATAAATGCTCATCCGGTGTAAAAACAGGCATTGCGACCCAGCCCCTGCGATAATAAATAATAAGAGCGGCATACACGATAAAAAGAAGTAGAGAAGTAGCAATAATAACGGTGACCATATTGGTATGCCGTACAAGTGAGTGACACAACGATGCCGCTATGAAAAACTACTGCCGGTGCACAAAAATAATTTTTAAAATCTCAAATGAATCATTATCTTTATATAGTTGTTTAAACAACTATATGCCAAACAACCAATTTAAGAAAGGAGAATTATACAGTTTTATAACTGGCAAGGCAAGCACCGCCATCGCAAGGCGGCTGCAAAAGAATTTTAAGCAAGCCAATGTAGATATTACCATCGAACAATGGAGCGTACTGTATCATTTGTGGAAGCAGGATGGGCTGAGTCAGCAACAATTGTGTGATGCCACTTTCAGGGATAAGCCAAGTATTACCAGGCTGGTCGATAACCTGGAAAAATTGCAGCTTGTAAAAAGAGTAGCGAGCAAAGACGACCGCAGGATCAACATGATTTACCTGACGAAAGAGGCCCAGCAATTGCAGGAACAAACCATAGACCTGGCCAATCAAACCCTCAATGAAGCTTTGGAAGGTGTGACAAATGCTCAGATAGAAATTGCTAAAGAGGTGTTGCAAAGAGTGTATGATAATCTCGCCCCCTCCAACTCCCCCGAAGGGGGAGAGTAGGGCAAGCGTATTATTTTGCGTGGGTATTAAAATTTAGAAAACGCTCTGATCGAATATTAAATACTATCAAACCATAATACTCTAAAAGCCCCTCTTTGGGAGGGGTTGGGGAGGCTTAAAACATTTTTCATTATGAATACATCAACTCCAACTACCACGCCACTTAAGGGCGGTGAATGGTTAATCAAGGAAAGCAATGCGTTTGAAACCTTTACTCCCGAGGACTTTAACGAGGAGCAAGTGATGGTAAAGGAAATGTGCTTACAATTCATAGACACGGAGATTCATCCTGTGGCAGATCGTATCGACAAAATGGAACCGGGTCTTATGCCTTCGCTTATGGTGAAGGCTGGTGAGCAGGGTTTATTGGGAGCGTCCATTCCTGAAGACCTCGGCGGGCTGGGCAAAGATTTTGTTACCTCTACACTGGTGAATGAAGGCCTGGGTGGCGGCTATTCCTTTAGCGTGGCAATTGCGGCACATACAGGTATTGGCACTTTGCCTATTCTTTATTTTGGCACGAAAGAACAACAGGAAAAATACATACCCAAACTGACCAGCGGCGAATGGAAAGGCGCTTATGGCTTAACAGAACCTAACAGCGGGAGCGATGCGCTAGGAGCGAAGACGACGGCTGTGCTTTCAGCGGATGGCAAACATTATATAATGAATGGTCAAAAATGCTGGATCACTAATGGTGGCTTTGCAGATGTGTACACCGTTTTTGCAAAAATTGATGGCGATAAATTTTCAGCATTTATTATAGAGCGGGGATTTGAAGGATTTACTCAAGGTCCGGAAGAACACAAAATGGGTATCAAGGGTTCATCAACCGTGCAACTCTATTTCCAGGATTGCAAAGTACCTATTGAGAACTTGTTAGGTGAGATAGGCAAGGGACATATCATCGCATTTAATATCCTGAATATAGGCCGGCTGAAATTATGTGCAGCAGCGGTAGGTGGATCAAAAATGGCGCTGAACAAAACGGTAGAATATGCCAAAACAAGAGAGCAGTTTAAAACAGCCATCGCCAATTTTGGTGCAATAAAATACAAGCTTGCAGAAAGTGCCATCCGCATTTTCTCCAGCGAATCAGCATTGTACCGTACCGGCAAATGGATAGATGATAAAGAAGTGGAACTGGCCAATGCAGGGAAGCCTTTCAATGAAGCCTTGCTTGGTGCGGCAGAAGAATATGCGGTAGAGTGCGCTATACTAAAAGTTCATGGTAGCGAGGTGCTGGATTACGTGGTAGACGAAGGCGTACAGGTTTTCGGTGGCAACGGATTTAGTGATGAATATGTGATTAGCAGGGCTTACAGGGATAGCCGCATCAACCGGATTTATGAAGGCACCAATGAAATTAACCGGCTGCTAAGTGTGGATATGATTTTGAAGCGTGCTATGAAAGGGAAGCTCGACCTGATGGGACCGGCTATGGCGGTGTCAAAAGAATTGATGAGCATTCCTGAGTTTGGAAACGATGATGAAACAGCTTTTGCGGCCGAACGAAAATCGGTGCTGAACATGAAGAAATCGATATTGATGGTGGCTGGCGCCGCAGTACAAAAATTGATGATGAAGCTCCCGGACGAGCAGGAAATATTGATGAATATAGCCGACATGGCCATTGAAACATTTGTTGCTGAAAGCACTTTGCTCCGCATCATCAAAATGACCGATAAACAGGGCGAAGCCCCCAGCCAGGTATTTATAGATATGATGCGTTGCTACCTAAACGATGCGATTGATAAGGTGAATAAGGCAGGTAAAGAGGCCATCAATGCATTTGCCGAAGGCGATGAACAAAGGATGATGCTGCTCGGACTAAAACGTTTTACAAAGACTGCGCCTTTCAACAGCAAGGATGCCCGCCGCAGAATTGCGGATGCATTGATCGCTGCGAATAAGTATCCCTGGTAGTATATTATTGTTCCCGGTGGGCCGTCTGTTGGATGGCTCACCGGGAATTTTTGTTTGTAGGATAATAATAATTGTTGTCCGGGCTGAGAATTACTATTAAGCTTCAGTTGCGTCGCACACTTTTACATTTTATCTTCAGGCGACAACTTCTTCTACGATAATTTGAAATACCAACAGCTTGTTCATCAGAGAAAAGCTGAATACAAATCCAGGAAGATTCTACAACTCCTATTCAGCAATGATAAATTATCGTTCTTAAAACAAGGAAACTTCCGGTCAAATTTTGTGAAATTAGGGTGCCTGTAAATTTTTAACTTGCACCCTATGAAATCACTGATCACCGGGTGCTTCCTTTTGTTAACGAAGATTGCATTTACACAGGATACCATCAATCCGTTTATACGACTTGTCAATCCCTTTAAAGCAACGAACGATGTAAAATGGTCCCGACAATTTATCATTGGCGCTACCTGTAAAACCTGTAGTCTTAGCATTAACAATAAGCCGACAAAAGTATATCCTACCGGCGCCTTTGCACACGAAATAAATTTAGTACCCGGCGATTCAACCATTGTCATGATCGCTTACGGCAATGCGAAAACTTCGAGCAAAAGACTGACGTATTCATACACTCTACCCAAGCCAGCCGAGTCAGTAAAAGTGTTGGCAATAGAAAGTATTCAAACATTCCCCGAAGGCAATCTTGTGTTAATGCCCGGCGACAAAATAAAGTTTAAAGTAAAAGCCTTACACGGAAGCATGGTGAAAACAAATAACGGGATTGTGTTGTATGAAATGCCGCTTACCCGAACCAATAGTATGCCAGGCATTTACCAGGGCGAGTATACCATAACTGCAAAAGATAGTTTTAATGCAGCCAAGATGACGATCACATTAACGGACACCGCAGGCATATCCGTTAGCAGGCAAACCGTTAATAATTTTTCTGTGTTATCGCCATTAGCATCTAATATAGCAATCACAAAAGGCAGGCTTGCTCACCTGGAATATGGCCTGGGGGATGATCGCCTGGGTGGCGCCAAGATCGGATATATCGACAGTAATATTGTGCTGAACATTACGGGTAAGGTAGGAAGTCATTATAGAGTACAGCTTGCAAAAACATTAGCAGCATATATCCCGGATGAACTGGTAGAACTGACCCCCAAAGGAACTTATACTCCCGAATCGCTTACTACAAATTGGAACGTATATGGCGATGAAAAATACGATTACGTAAAAGTAGGTTTGTTTGCAAGACTCCCTTATCAGTCCTTTCAACTGATCAATCCATCAAAAATTATAGTCGATGTTTTTGGTGCTACAAACAATACCAATTGGATCACCCAAATGGAAACTGTAAAGGAGATCGCTAACGTATATTATGAGCAAAAGGAAGATGATATCCTTCGGATCACTATTGAATTAAAACATGCACAACATTGGGGTCACCAGCTTTATTACCAGGGCAACACATTGGTGATAAAGGTGAAACACCAGCCTGAGACCTTAACCCTTAAAAACCTGGTGGTAGCAGTAGATGCAGGACATGGTGGAACTAATAATGGAGCCGTAGGGCCGACGGGAGTATATGAAAAAGAGCTTACGCTGGCGCTCTCACTCAAGCTACAAAAAGCGTTAGAAAAAGAAGGTGCCATAGTCATCATGACCCGTACCAAAGAAAATTTTTTTGATAACAAGGAACGCATTCTTTTTTATCGTGATAGTTTGCCTGACTTGCTATTGAGCGTTCACCTGAACTCCTCCGCAGATCCATTGCGGGTTGGAGGCACGGGAACTTTTTACCGCTACCCGGGGTTCAGGAATTTGAGTCATGATATTTATAAGCGAATCCTGGAACTTGGTCTTAAAGAATATGGCAATACCGGTTCGTTTAATTTTATGCTGAACAGCCCCACGGAGTATCCAAACGTTTGTATCGAAACATTATTCCTGAGTAATCCTGAAGAAGAGATGAAGGTGCTCGACGAAAAATTTCAACAGCAGATGGTGGGCAAGATTGTTCAAGGTGTCAAAGATTTTTTGGAAGGGGCTAAAGAAAAGTGACCGGGTGCGATCAACAGTGCTGATGGACAAACGCTTGTTCCGGCGGGGTTTTGCAGGTATGGCGATTTAAACTTGAAACAAAATGTCAAAAGAAAACTATTAATGTGTCCTACTCCCTTTACGGCCTCGAATAAAAAGTGCTAGAAAATTTCGGCTGCTGGCGTTAAAAAATCAAGGCTGTCTGAGCCCGGCTATAAAGTATTATTCTCCTGCGGCGAGTTCCTTGATTTTAGCCTGCAGGTGAAATTTTCAGCCTTTATATTCGCAGCCTTGACTTTTCTTGTTACTTCTTTGCGTTAAGGCAAAGAAGTAAATGAACTCTTACGTGCAAGTGCATTCACTAACTCTTTTAAATTTATCAGTTTCGCCTCCACAGCCGGCGGGCTGCGTAACCGGAACGCCGCTGCTTTTGCTTCTTTAAAAAAATCGCTACGCTCTTTTTTTAATCCGCCACGGCGGACCGAACCAAAAGAGGCGGCTAACCCGGTTACTGGTGAGAGATTAGTGCAGTGGCAGAGGGTACTATCTGTGTATCTTTTTCATTCTCAGGCGAGTCTCTGGTGTGTCACGAATGAAAAAGAGAATTGTCTTTTTCAATGCTTATAAGAGATGAAGGTTGGCCCTTCGCATACGCTTTGCAGGAAGAGTATGTAAACAACTTCATGGTGCTGTGATCAAAAGTCATGGTATTGAGCGATGAAGAAAAGGCATCATAAAGATGTCATGTAAGTGTAGGAGAGCTGAACGCAAGTAAACCGTTCGATGAAGTGTCGAAACGCCACCTTGTTGACTAAACTATCGTTTCAGAGATGCGGCAGGAAGACTGTAACAGACGAACTGCCTACTGGTTACAGGTCAACCGGCATAGAGACGGCAGGAATCCTACACAGGCTCTTATGGGGAACGTGAGAAACTATCATTACGATGCGCTATAAGCCTCTCGGTATATCCGGGATTCAAGGTATTCCCAAGGAAGCAGATGCGTAATGAAGTGGCGGACTGAATCGTAGTAGTGAAGAAGTTTCTGTAATGGAAATGGAGCGAAGGGTTCAGCTCATTCGTTTGTGCTAAGAAAGACAACACAGAGCAATCCGTGGATGATCAAGTTTAGTTCAATTATTTGTAAGAATCTTCTTATGATGAATGAGAAAAGCCGTGTGAGGTGAGAGTCTCAAGCACGGTTTTGTGAGAGGCTTGGGCTGAAATGCCCTTGCCTACTCGACCCAGAGAGCTTTTTGAAATACAAGACTATTCGAAGCAGGACTCGCCGCAGCTCGATTAATGTTGTGATGAGAATAATATTTTTTGCAATGAAAGGCATTCGGAAATCGAATCATTATTCACATGTTGTTTCTTTGTTGCAAAGAAGTAAATAAACTCTTGCCGGCAAGTGCATTCATCAACTCTTTTAAATTTATCAGTTTCGCCTCCACAGCCGGCGGGCTGCATAACCGGAACGTCGCTGCTTTTGCTTCTTTAAAAAAAATCGCTACGCTCTTTTTTTTAATCCGCCACGGCGGACCGAACCAAAAGAGGCGGCTAACCCGGTTACTGGTGAGAGATTAGTGCAGTGACAGAAAGAGTGACCGTATTCTTTTCTTTTATGCTAACGTTTAATGAAAATGAATTTTAAAAATCTCTGTCCGATTTGTTTTATTATAAACTTATGCGGCGAAAATCCCGATGGGACGATTGCTACTGATTTCATTTTTACATTTTCATGCATGCCTCATCGTAACTATAAAGGTATAGTTGAACAGATTAGATTCCGTTTACGCATGTGTAGTTGATATATTCAGTAATATTGCCCAATAGAAAAATAAAAACTTGCGCTGCTTATGAAAAATTTGATTGTATTTCTTAGTCTCGGTATTGTGTTGAGCTTTACGGCTTGTAACACAAAAGACCAAACATCTTCAACAAAAGCGAACAGTGACAGCGCTTATAGTAAACTCACCAATGAAGAAAAACGACTGTCCAAAAATGCTTTGGCCGGACTGGAAGTTGCAGATGGCCTTCAGGCAACTTTGTTTGCATCAGAACCCATGATTGGTAACCCAACCAACATCGATGTAGATGCAAGAGGAAGGGTATGGATGTGCGAAGCTTATAATTACCGGCCGCAATTAAATCCGGACAATCCGCAAAGAGAGGCCGGGGATAGAATTCTTATTTTAGAAGATAACAACAATGACGGTGTTGCTGATACTGCAAAGGTTTTTTACCAGGGAACGGACGTGAATGCCGCTCTCGGTATTGCTGTGCTTGGCAATAAGGTAATTGTTTCCTGTAGTCCGAATGTTTTTCTTTTTACAGATACAAACGGCGATGATAAACCTGATATCAAAGAAGTTTTATTTACCCATGTAGGAGGCGAGCAGCATGACCATGCGGTACATGCTTTTACTTACGGACCTGATGGAAAACTGTATTTTAATTTTGGCAATGCAGGCGAACAATTGATGGATAAAAATGGTAAAATAATCATTGACAGGGATGGCAATGAAGTAGCCAATAAAGGAAAGCCGTATCGCCAGGGAATGGTGTTTCGGATGAATGAGGATGGTAGTGATCTTGAAGTAGTGGCGCACAATTTCAGGAACAACTATGAAGTAGCGGTGGATGCGTTTGGAACAATGTGGCAATCTGACAATGACGATGATGGCAACCAAAGTACAAGGATTAATTATGTGATGCAGTTTGGTAATTATGGATATACAGATGAAATGACTGGTGCAGGATGGCGGGCCAAAAGAACAAATATGGAAACCGCAATTCCAAAACGCCATTGGCACCAGAATGATCCTGGCTCAATCCCTAATTTGCTCCCTACAGGTGCAGGTTCACCGGCAGGTATGTGTTTGTATGAAGGGGAGTTATTGCCTGCTGCTTTTCAAAACCAGATGATACATTGCGAAGCAGGTAACAATATTGTACGGGCCTATCCTGTTGAAAAAGATGGAGCAGGGTACAAGGCAACCATCAAGCCTTTGTTGACAGGAACGAGGGATCAATGGTTTCGGCCCGTAGATGTTTGCACAGCGCCCGACGGTTCTATATTTGTTGCGGACTGGTACGATCCGGGTGTAGGTGGTCATCAAATGGGTGACATGAACCGTGGCCGTATTTATAGGATTGCACCGGATGCAAAAAAATACATCGTACCAAAAACAGATCTGTCTTCGGCTGAAGGAGCAGTGAATGCATTACAGAATCCAAATCTTGCCACAAGATATTTAGCAATACAAAAAATAAAATCTTCAGGTGGCGCATCAGAAGCCGCTTTGCAAAAGCTATATGAATCATCAAACCCACGATTCAAGGCAAGGGCATTTTGGTTGTTGGCAAAATTACCGGGCAAGGAAGACCAATATATTATGCAGGGCTTGCAGGATAAGGATCCGGATATTCGCATCACGGCATTAAGAGCAGCACTTGAAACAAAGGGCGATGTCATTCCTTATATTAAGAAAATAATAAAAGATACAGACCCGCAGGTTCGCCGGGAGGCTGCATTGGCATTGCGACACAACAAATCACCGGAAGCCGCCGATCTATGGGCTGATCTTGCACTACAGTATAATGGTACGGATCGCTGGTACCTGGAAGCATTGGGAATTGGCGCTGACAAACAATGGGAAACATTTTTAACAGCATGGAAAAATAAAGCAGGTGAACAGGCAAACAACAAGGCCGGCCATGATATTGTGTGGCGTTCAAGAACTGGTACAGCCTTGCCACTACTGGCACAATATATCCAGGAGGATGCGACAGATCCTTCTGATCGCCTTAAATATTTTAGGGCGTTTGACTTTATCGAATCTGCGGATAAAGAAAAAGTTTTATTGAGCCTTTTAAATAATACAGGCGCAAATAAAAATGCCATTGCATTAACAGCCCTATATCACCTGTCTCCATCAGCTTTGGCGACATCGCCCAAAATGAAGATAGTTTTGAACGAGTTGCTTGACAGTGTAAAAGGAACCCAGGTCTTTGTAGATCTTGCAGGCCGATACAAATTGAAAAATCAAAACGACAAGTTATATCAAATTGCAATGTCCTTCCCCGATAGCAGTATCGGCAGTGAAGCTGCGGGATTGTTATTAAATGCAGGTGGCGCCGCCCTTTTAAAAAATGGAATAAAAAGCGCAGACAGTACAGTGAACAAGGCTGCTTTGAAAGTGCTTGCCCGTGCAGGTACAAAAGAATCTCTTTCAATGATGGAAGCAATAATAAAAGATGCTTCTATCAATACTAAGTTGCGGGAAGATGCTGTGAAATTGTTTGGAAATGGCTGGATGGAATCGGAGCGTTTGTTGAATTTGGTAAAAGAGAAAAAGCTTCCGGAAGATATGAAGCAGGTGGCTGCTATTGCGCTTTCAAATGCCTATAGAAAAGATATAAAAAATGAAGCGCTGAAGTATTTCCAGGTGTCAGCTACCGGTGGAAAATCATTGCCCCCAATCGCTGAGTTGGCAAAGCTTCAGGGAAATATTGTTTCAGGACACCAGGTGTATACTGCAACCTGTGCCACCTGTCATAAAATAGATAATGAGGGAACGAACTTTGGACCGGCGCTTTCAAAAATTGGAAGTAAACTTACTAAAGATGCGCTCCTCATCTCTATCATTCATCCGGATGCAGGTATCAATTTTGGGTACGAAGGTTTTGTTTTCAAAATGAAAGATGGCAATGTGCTCGCCGGTATCATTTCCAGTGAAACAGAGGATGCAGTTGAACTGCTGATGACAGGCGGAACAAAACAGAAGATTGATAAATCGGCCATCGCATCCCGGGAAGAAATGGAAAACTCAATGATGCCATCAGGACTTTATCAAACAATGACACAACAGCAATTGGTGGACCTGGTGGAATTTCTTTACAGTAAAAAATAAGAGCTTACATATGGCTCTTTCTAATAAAAAATTCTTTGTTGTTATTTAAGCCAGGGCTAAAGCCGGGATGAGTCATTACCAGACTAATAACCCCAGCCTTAAGACTGGGGTTATTGAAGGAGCATAATACGATTTGGCTTTAGCCATGACTACTTGAAACTAGGATAGGGTTAAGTTAAGCGTAATATGACTTGCTATGATTGCACGAATTAAGAAAAAAGCACTGTATTAATTCGTGTAATTCGCCTTTTATAATTCGTGTAATAAAATAAATCATACGTCATTTCATTGTTAACACATCACTATTGCAGAACGGGTTCATCAGCCACCACCTGGCTTTCATTTATTGCCTGTTGTTTTTTGATCATCCTGCTTACCCTGTATAATAAAAAAATACTGAGGATAGTGATACCTGAGATAACAAGTCCCAATGTATTGTAGTGTTCCAGCGGGCTGAACTTGGTTTTTTGTACCACGATCATTCCGCCAACCGCGGCAGCAACCCCACCTGCAATTTGCTGTAGTGATGAACTCACGCTCATGTATGCGCCACGGTCTTCCATTTTGGGCAGTGAAGTGGTAAGCGCCATTGCCGGAACCATACGACTCATGATACCTGCCATAAAAAGAATATTCATTACCAGCACAAGCAAAAATGGTATCGCCGAAAGGTTGGTGTAAATAAGCACCATTACGATCATCCAAACGGATGCTGCCACAAAAATTTTAAACTTGTCAACCCGGTCGCTCAGTTTGCCAATGAGCGGCATAATTATGAGTGCACTAACACCTGATACCATAAAGAGCAACGGCAATTGATGCGTGGTAACGTGCAGGTTGTTTATTGCAAAGGCGCTGCCCCAGGGCATCATCATGAAGCCTCCCAAAGAAAGCATGGCGGTTGCTAAGAAACCTATCCGGTAATTACGTTGCGCAATGGTGTGAAACAAATGCGAAACTGCAGATCGGTCCGTTTGAACCGCAAGGTGTTTATCAATGGGCTCCCGCCGCATCATGATCACCAGCCATACAATTACAGATAATCCCACAATCATAAAGAACGGCGATTGCCACCCCCAAATATTTGCAATGTATAAACCAATAGGAATACCCAGCACCTGGCTGGCCGCAAACCCCATTTGCATATAGCCCATCACACGGCCGCGTTGTTCCAGCGGGAAAAGATCGGCAACAATCGCCATTGAAATGGAGCCGATAACACCGCCAAAAATGCCGGTAACAATGCGGGCAGCGATGAGCATTGGGTAAGAAGTGGTAAGCCCGCACAATAAGGTGCCCACGATAAATCCTACATAAAAGAACAGCAGCAATTTTTTTCTATCGAACCTGTCAGCAAAGCCTGCTGTCAGCATGCCCGAAAGACCGGCACTAAATGCATACGCCGATACTGCAAAACCAAATTGAGTAGTACGAAGACTCATTGATTTCATGAGCATATCACCCAACGGAGACATCACCATAAAATCGAGTACTACGGTAAATTGTGTAAGCGCCAGCATTGCGATCACTAACTTTTGGTACGAATTGAATTTAATTACAGTCTTATTATTTGTTGCCATGTATTATTTTTTATGGGGAAAGATTTTGAAATGATTGTTAGTTCCTGTTGAGTACGGTATTAGTTTGATTGGAGTGCACAACAAATTAAATGCCTGTGTGCGATAAAAAAAATAAAGTTTGGATTTAGTTTTTTAGGGTATGCTGAAGCGGTCAGCTTTGCTTTCGTTATCCTTACAGAAAGTGGCTGAGTGTTGCCCAAAGAAATAAATGTACAAGAGGGCGACGCAACGATGATGCTATAAAAAACAAATGTTTGGACCAAAATAAGTACAATCGGCGGTGTAGTTATGGCACCGTATTTGCCACATACTGTCGCCGTCGAAACAGACGCCCCGTCGACTTTGGTTAGTATAAATTATTCCATGTATTTTCACAACTTATAACTTTCACTATTAAAATAAAAACAATGAAAACTTTTCTTTTTACATTAACTGCTTTCTTTACCCTATCCTTTACCAATGCACAAACTGCTGACGAAATCATTTCTAAACATATTGACGCACTTGGAGGCAAGGACAAACTTTCGCAGGTAACTTCCATTTATATAGAAAGCGGAACAGAAGTAATGGGGAATGAAATGGAAACAAAGACAACGATTTTAAATGGCAAAGGATACCGCAATGAATCTGATTTTAGTGGTCAAAAACTGGTGCAGGTAGTAACCGATAAAGGCGGATGGGCAATCAATCCCTTTGCAGGTGGAAACGATGCTGCGGCTTTACCTGAAGATCAATTTAAAATGGGAGAAGACCAGGTATTTGCAACAGGAGCGCTATACGACTACGCAGGCCATGGAGCAAAAGTAGAATTGCAGGGTCAGGAAAAAGTAGGTGAGGTAAATGCTTATAAATTAAAATATACAAATAAAGATAATTCAGACATTACGTACTACATTGATCCTGCCACCTACCAGGTCATAAAGGCAGTAAAAAAAGGTAATTCTATGGGACAGGATATAACCATAACTTCCACCTTTTCTAATTATCAAAAAACAGATTTTGGAATATCGCTTCCTTACACAACCGATATTGATTTGGGCCAATTTGCATTGAAGGTGAATGTAAAGAAAGTAGAAGTGAACAAGGCCGTGGATCCAACTATTTTTGATATGCCTAAATAAGTTATTTATTCTGGGTTATAATATTTTTTCAGCCGTGTTGCGGGTTCTTATTTTAGAACAGGCGATACGGCTGAGTTATTTAAGGGAAGTTGGCTTGAGCTGTTATTGATTAAATCGGACTTTAGCTGAGGCTAAAAAAAGCATAGACATTTTGGTGCGGTGTATAAACTTAAGAAAAAATTGTTCTTATATCTTTCCAAAACATCCAATGATCATTTAAAAATTCAGCACCGTTCTTTTTATAGAATTGCTGAGCTATTTCGTTTGCCGGATCAGCACAAATTTTAACACAATCTTGATCTATAAACCATTTTGCCAGTAGTTTAACTAATTCTGATGCTATTCCCAGGTTCCTATCTTCCTGAACAACATCAATCCATTGCAGCTCGCCATCGCATTCGTACCGGTCTGTTAAATGCCCTGCTATAAATCCGATAATCAGATTGTTTATAGATGCAATATAAATGATACGGATTCTTTTGGACTGCTGTGGATTAATAGTAAGGTTAAGGTATCCGGATATGCGATTAGTCCAATGTTCTTCAGTTTCGGAATATCTTGATCTGATCTTTGCTAAAGATGAAATATCCTGGTTGATCACTTTCCTATACAATATCTCTGACATTAGGAGTTTTAAATTTTATCTGCTCACCGGACATGGCATACAAGCGCCTAATTACATGATGAGTCACATTTATCAACCAGCAAGCTTAAATGGCTTGAGCCAGCACAGGTGCCGTCTTTTTATCTGTACCTTTTATGGCAATTACAGTAATAAGCGCAGAAAGGAAAAGTGAGCCCGACATAAAAATATACGAAGCACTAAAATTGCCGGTACTTCCATTTAAGTAGCCCACAAGATAAGAGCCGGCAAATGAACCCAGCGCTCCAAAACTATTGATGAGCGCCATAGCTCCACCTGCAACATTGGACGGCAGAATTTCAGTGATCACGGCAAAGAAAGGACCATAAGGCGCATACATGGCAGCACCTGCAATGATCAGCAAAACAAACGATAGCCAAAAATTTGTGGTGCCGGTTAAATAAGAAAAATAAAATGCTATAGCGCCGATCAAAAGACAAGGCCATATAAAGATCTTCCGGTTTAATGTTTTGTCGGAAAAATGAGATGCACTGAGCATAGCGATGATTGCTCCTGCATAAGGTACAGCGGCGAGCCAGCCGGTTTTAACAATGCTGATACCCGGTACTGCTTTTAAAATAGACGGCAACCACATTACAAATCCATACACACCAATACTCCACAATGCATATTGCAGGCTCAACAAAATGACCGCTTTCGATTTGAATGCTGCTGCATAATTCTTAACCGGCTTTATTCCCAATTGTTCTTTTTGTAACTGTTCATCTAAGGCCTGCTTTTCATTATCGGTCAGCCATTTTGCATCCTTGGGTTTATCATCTACCAACCTCCACCAGAAGAATGCCCATACAATTGCTGGCACCCCTTCCAGGATAAACATCCATCTCCAGCCAAGAGAATTGATCAGGTAACCCGACATGACGGACATCCATAATATGGTGACCGGGTTACCGAGAATTAAGAATGTATTCGCACGGGAACGTTCCTTTTTTGTAAACCAGCGACTTAGCAAAACCAGCATAGATGGAAAGACGGCGCTCTCCACCACACCAAGTAAAAAGCGGATAACGATCAGGATATTTACATTACTAATCATACCGGTTGCCATTGCACAGGCGCCCCATAAAATCAATGACCAGAAAATTAATTTCTTAGCGCTTTTCTTCGCGGCATAATGTGCACCGGGGATCTGGAAAAAGAAATAACCAAGAAAGAACAGCGATCCCAGCAACGAAGACATGGCTGATGTGATGTTCAGATCCTTGGCCATTCCGCCTGCTGCGCCGAATCCGAAATTTGCCCGGTCAAGGTACGCAAGACTATAGGTGATAAAAGCAACTGGTATTAAGCGGTACCAGCGAGAAGGTGCAATCATTTTTTATTACTTTAATTTGATTACAAGATATTGATTTTTTATGTGCACACTGGCGCGCCATCATTTCTTTGTATAATTTGGTTAACTAACGGGATGTGTAAACGATTAAGTGATTTTTTAAAACACGAAATACATCGCACTTACATTCTTGGATTGCCAGGCTTCGATGGATTTATAAAAGTATTTGAGCCACGTGTTTTCAGTTTACGCCTGAAAACTTTATCACCTGCGGAAACATACAGTATATTAAATTCAGGCCCGCCAAAACAAACATTTGAACTCTGACCATTTGATGGAGGTATGGGCAGTATACAATTCACACGACCTAACTGATCCATTACCTGTATGCCGATCTTGCTGGCGACATATATCCTGCCAGCCGTATCACATTTAAGTCCGTCGGACCAGGCATTTTCATCAGTGTCCGGAACATGCAGCCATCCATACCGTTGTTTAAATGTTAGCGTTCCATCGTTTTTTACTTTGTAGATCCAAACCCAGTGGGATGCAGATTCAGTAACATACAATTGTGTTTGATCGGGAGAAAGCGTGAGACCATTGGCAAATTTCAATCCTTCATCCACCACCAATTTTTCTCCATTGGGTTTTATGAGATACAGCTTGCTTGGTTTGGTAGTGCCATCAGGTGAGGTTACATAGATATTTCCGTTGTTAGCAACAACAAGATCATTGCCTGCGATACTATCCGCAATTACTGTTTCTTTTTCATTGGTATCATAGCTCAAAATTTGCTTGCTTCCGCCAGCGGCCGTATAGCGTTTTCCATCGGCGCCAAAGCAGGTACCACTTGATTTTTTTGCATCCAACTTTAGCGAAGCAGGTTTTCCATCTGGACCAACCTTATAGGTCTTTGAAGTTGGTATATCTTGAAAAAAAACTTCGCCTGCCGCATTGGCCGCCGTACCTTCTGTAAATTGATAGCCTTCGCCTACCAGTTGCCATTCTTCACCAGGTATGATGAGGTCGCTTAGAAATTGGTTTTTAGAGTTTCCTTTTGATACCGGTGCCGGCCAGTCTTTCCACAGCCAGCGCATAACTTCCGGAAAAATAGCGGTGCCCTGGTTACCACTATGGCCTCCTTCGCCCCAGGCATGATTTACTTCATAGCCTGAAAATACCAGTGCCCTCTCCATTGATTCATTTGCCTTCACGGCGAAGGCACGGACCTCGCGTCCCAGGCCGCGTTCGCCGGCGGCATGACCCTGTACGTCGAGACCATGGTTGCTGCGGCTGGCCGCCAGGCCGAGAAGATGTGGCGGGCGGGCAAGTGCGTCGAGCTGCTGGTCGATCCCGAGGGCGGGGACATCGACGCGGACGCGACCAAGGACGTCACCGCCAGGCTGAAGCACAAGATCGAGGGCAACGAGCTCGACAAGCCGGTGGTCGCGACGCTCGCGGGGGTCGCCACGCTCGAGCCGGCGGGCGAGAAGCAGCCCGCCCCTGCCACGGTGACGTATACCGCCGGGTCCAAGGATGGCGATCGCGGCGAGATCGCGTTCGAATCGGTGTCCAACCGCGGCATCGCCCGGAAGTCGGTGACGTTCACGGTCGGCAGCGTCAAGCTCAAGGTCAGCATGTCCGGAACCATGACCACCAGCCTGGCCGGCGTCTCGTACAAGACGACCGCAGAC
>JBDSAP010000052.1:0-13506 GCA_039922055.1 Ferruginibacter sp. | reverse complement strand
CTGTTTTGATAGTTGCATTGAATGATTTGTCTTTTGCTCGTATTCCATGATAGCAAAGACGGAGGTATTCGTCACACAGAGCATTGATATCGGTAGGTTCTTTTACGCCGTTGCTGCTTCGGCTGTGTTGCATCATTCCCTTTACTATGGCATCGGCCCGTTTGCCATGATGGTTTATTTTTTCCTCATTGGCTTTAATATCATCAGCTATCATTTTTACTTCATCGTAATTACCTTTGGCAATTTCATCTTTCATTTCAGCAATCAAATCTTTGTTTACTTCAGAAAAATTATTTACGAAGTTTAGTGGGTTTTGAATTTCATGTGCAATGCCTGCGGTGAGTTCCCCAAGGCTGGCCATTTTTTCGCTTTGTATTAATTGGGATTGGGTTGATTTTAATTCTTGTAAAGTTGTTTCTACTTTTTCTTTTTGTTGCTGTAATGCAATGTTTGCTTTGTGTTTATGTTTACTACTTCTGAATTGTATTATCGCAATAATTATAGCAGCTAATACAATAAGGCCAAGTGCAAAAATTGTAAAAAGTTGCTGATTCTTTATTCGTCTTGCGTCTGCATCTTTTCTATCCTGTTCGGCTCTGGCAATAGCCTGTTTTTTCTCAAATTCATAGTTCATTGTAAGCTCTGTGGCTTTTTGAATATTTTCCCTGCTTCTTGTTGAATCTTTAATTTCATCATACTTTTTAAAGGTCTCCAAAGCCTTGCCTGTATTACCTGTTTTATCATAGCATTCTGATAGCTCTGTATACATCCCGCCTGTAAACTCATTAAAATAATCCGTGTTACTTACGGCTATGCCTTTTTCATAAAAGGGAATTGCCTCGCTGTATTTTTTTTGATGAAATAATATATTTCCCATGCTGGCATATGCCTGGGAAGTATTAAAAGACTGGCCAGATGAATCTGCTACAATAATTGCCTGCCGGGCCACTTGTATTGCTTCGGTAAATCTATTCATGCGTCCCAGGTATCTTGCAGCTTTTGATAAACTGGCAGATTGGATAGCCTGATCGCCCATAGCGCCGCCAATAGCAGCAGCTTTCATCCCAAATTCATAAGCTTGTTGCCATTCTCTTTTAGCCTCCAGCAGGTCGGTAAGATTTGAATAGGCATAGGCTTCAACGTTTTTAAGATTATTTTTTTCTGCAATTGTTAATGACTTTTTGTAAGTCTGCTCACTCCTTAGCGTATCACCCATAGCAGTATAAATTGTCGCCATATTTACTAATACGTAAGCCTGGGCAATTTCATCTTTTTCTTTTTCTGCGAGTTTCAACGCTGCCTGGTAATAAAATAAGCCCGTGGAGTAATTGGACTGCTGCTGATAGTCAATACCAAGCTCCCGGTAATACCTCACTAAGGTGGGAGTATAACCGGTTCTTTCTATAATTCCAACTGCTTTTTTCAAAAATCCAATAGCAGTATCGTAACTGCCTTTTATGCCGTACATAAAGCCGTAGCCGCCATATAGATCTGCATATTCGGTTGAGTCCTTCGAGGATTTTACTAGTTGCTCTAATGTGGTTAAATTTTCCTGTGCACTTTTATAATCACCTTTCAGGGAATAATTTCTTGCCAAAGCATGTTGTATAGCTATTTGCGCTTTATAATATTTAATTCTTTTTGTTTCTTTCAGTGTTTGATTAGAAAGTAGTATGGATGAATCAAGATTTACGGCGTCCAGCAGTTTTATTTTTTGTATAACAAGATCTATTCTTTCTGTATCATTTAAAGACTTACTGATTAAGTTACTAATGCTATCTATTTTAGAGGACTGGGCGTGTACGGAATGTAAAACAGTTATAAGGAGAAGACCAATAATGATTTTTTTTACAGCTATCATATTTTGTATAATTAGGAATTGATCATCAATTGTATTATAAATTCACTTCTCTCGCCTTCCTTCGTTTCCACTTTTACCTCTCCGCCATGTGTTTTAATAATATCGTAACTCAAACTCAAACCCAAGCCTGTTCCCTGTCCTGTTGGTTTGGTGGTAAAGAATGGTTGAAAGATTTTATCAACGATGTTTTGTGGAATGCCATTGCCATTGTCTTCAACCCTTATCTCTATTTTATTGCCCATTTTTTTTGTACTAATTGAAACGGTCGGTTCATACTCTTCAACCTGCTGCTGCTTTTTTTCATTCACCGCATAAAAAGCATTGGTCAATAAATTCAACACTACTCTTCCAATATCCTGTGGAATGATGTTGATGCTGCCAATGGATTCATCAAAACCTGTTTTGATAGTTGCATTGAATGATTTGTCTTTTGCTCGTATTCCATGATAGCAAAGACGGAGGTATTCGTCACACAGAGCATTGATATCGGTAGGTTCTTTTACACCGTTGTTGCTTCGGCTGTGTTGCATCATTCCTTTTACTATAGCATCGGCCCGTTTGCCATGATGGTTTATTTTTTCCAAATTCCGAATCACATCACTGGCAATATCTTTTGCATCATCGTAATTCCCTTGTTCAATTTCGTCTTTCATTTCATCCAGTAACTCTTTGCTTACTTCGCTAAAATTGTTTACAAAGTTCAGCGGGTTTTGAATTTCATGTGCAATGCCAGCGGTAAGCTCACCGAGACTGGCCATTTTTTCTGAATGGATCAATTGCGCTTGAGCAGCTTTTAATTCTTCCAGGGATTTTGTAAGTGCCGCATTGGTTTCTTCTATGGCTTTTCTTTTCAGCTCCAGTTCTTCAATGGTTTCTTCTAAAAGAATGGCGGTAGTGCGTTTTACTTTTTCTGTACGGTCTAATTTAAAATCGGTGATGGCCCATTGTTTATCAGCATCACTCACCAGCTTTAATAATAACTGCTTTTCGGCTTCCGGTAAATTAATATCCTGCAACAGTTTTTTGATACTCTCTAAATGAACATTCATGCACTATTATTTAAAACTTATCTATCATCTTTCTCCTTACTTCTACATTTCGGCCCCCTTCGGTGGAGACGGATGGGGCTTTTCTTTCAACGCTATCACACAGGTTGTAAGGTTATGCATTTCCAAATTTCCCCCGGTCGCTCTTGCCAGTTCCGCATTACTGAACATCCCGGCCATAGGCACATTCCAAACATTTTTAATTCCCTCCAATTCCTGCGACATTAACGGACCGAATGATAAAATTCTTCCCGCACAACTGAATACCACCACTGCATCTGCTTCGGGCATTTCAGCAGCTTTCAGCGCTTCCACACCCTGTATTACTTTATCCATTACATCAAAATCGGGGGGCAATGAAAAACGGACTTTGGACCCTTGCGGCACCGTACCACTACAATGAAAGGAATGGTCTGTCCAATCGATCACTAAGCCGGGCCGCATCACAGGGTCGCCTTTTTCCCGCTGTAGTTGCAAAGGAAAATTCGCGGCAATCTCTAATAATAATCCTGAATTGTCGGGGCTTATATTTTCTATACCACCATATTTAGCGGTGATATCAAGCACCGGCACATTATCTACCGTGTACACGTGGTTGCCTTCACTTTTGGTAACTAATTTTTCTGTACCTACCGCCTTCCATCCGCAGGTAGCCTTACCCCGGATCGTTATTCTATCCTCATCCAGCGCTAGCACCACCAATCCCTGGTTGCTCTCCCAATTATTGGTGAATACAAATTGTTCGGTAAAAGTGATATCGTCACCAGCCATGCCACCATATACATTTACCTGTGGGCCTATCACCTGTTCAAACCCTTTCAGCAATCCTTCTGCATCTGTTGATGAATGGCTGCCTGCAATTAGAAAAGCAGGATTCGATATTTGTTCTTTTGCTTTTAGAGCTACAGAAGCAGCAACTTCTTTAAAATTTCCTACATGATATTCGGTATGCAGGATATGGAAATGCGCAGGATTCATATCCAGCAACAAAATAGCCGCGGATAGTTTTTCCGGCACTTCATCTGTAAACTCTCCATTGCTGGTGGCGCCAAAAACCTTCAGCCCGGCTTTGTCCAACAGTGCAATAATGGCTTTCCTGTTTTGGGTTATGGATATAAAAATAATGGCCAATGTGGGTTTGAAGCCATCGGCGGTGCTTTGCAGAAATGCTGATTCAATTTCTTCAACTGATTTTCCTTTGATTGATTTTGCTCTCATTTTTTTCGCTATTAATTTTCTACAATGCCAAACATGATTGTTACACCGCCCGTTGCAAAATTGGCCAGGTCGGCAGCCATTGTTTGTCCTTCGGGAGAGGACATCGTTTGCTGCATTTCGTCGGGGTTATTGAAATACAATTCTGCCAAACGGTAATAAGCCGCCGCGGTTCCATCTGGTGATGGCAAAAATTTAGTGAGTTCAACTTTTAAGATACCCGGTGCTTTTGACGCAATGGGAAGATGTGTTTCGGCATAATACTTTTCGAAAGCTTCGGCATCGGTTGGGTGTCCATACAGGACTGTCAGTTTGATCATACAATTTGTTTTTTATGTTTTATTAGGTTGCACTTATTTTTCTTTCATAGCAACAACACAACAGGTGTTATTGTGAAATTCATGTTTGCCCGTTTTTGATTTTCCAAATTCTCCATAGCAAAAGAATCCAATGAAAGGAGCATTCCAGACTTTTACAACTCTCTCAATTTCTTCGCTTGTCATTACACCAAATGATAAGTAACGGCTGATGCAGGAAAACATGATCACTGCATCAGCATCATTATATTCATCCGTCTTTAAATCCACACATTCTTCAATCACCGTGTCTATTACATCAAAATCCGGGGGAAGGGAAAAACGTATTTTGGAGCCTTGCGGAACTGTGCCTGCACAAATCAGTGAGCGGTCTTCAATATTACCAAGCATAGCGGTACGCATTACAGGCGGTGCATTTTCTCTTTCTAACTGAAAAGGATAATAAGCGCCTAAGTTTACCACTGTATTACTGGCAGTTGATTCCTGGTCCATAGTTAATCCAAGATATTTTATCACAAGGTCGAGTGCCGGCTTATCATCAATAGTGTATACTACATTGCCAATACTCTTTGTAATGGTCTTTGTGATACCGATAGGTTTCCATCCACAAGTTGCTACCCCGGTTATATCAATTTTATCACGATCAATAATGATGGCTACCAGCCCGGTTGTACTGCTTTTACCAAAGGTGAAAACTTTTGGCGCTCTCAGTGCCAGGTCATCCCCGGCCATTCCTCCAAAAATGGGAAGTTCACCCTCAAAGCCATCTTCAATGCCTTTTACAATTTGTTCTCCATCGGTTTGCAACCAGCCCGACGCGATAATGAAGGCAGGATTAGCAAATGCCTTTTTACCTTCTATTCCAAATCGCTTTGCAGTTTCATAGGAAGAGTTTTCGCCTGTTTCGAAAAAGCTTACTTTAAAATAAGCATTATTGATATCAAGCAGCATTATAGCAATGCCACCATCACTGATCTCGCTATTGATAAATTCTCCTGATGTAGTAGCGCCAAAAATGCTGATACCTTCTTTATGCAGTAGAGCGCAAATGGCTTCACTATCCTGCTTCACCGAAATAAAGACAATGGCAAGCGTGGGCTTAAAACCATCCAGCATACTTTCATTTAATGCTGTTGTAATCGCTGCGGTTGATGCTCCTATGATTGATTTTGCTTTCATTTTTTTATTTTTTAAAACCATCCATTCCACCGATAATTAACCAGGTGTTACCAAATTTTTTCCATGTATGTGTGATCTTGAATGTTTCTTTTTTAACTACACCTGTTTTAGTGTTGGTGAAAATATCATCCTCATCATAAAAGGTCATCACAATATTATCAACTACATTCACCGCCTTTTTATACACATCAACAGTATACTTTACATCTTTGTCTTTAAACAACTCTGCTATCCAGTTTGCTATGTGGCTTTTGTTGGTGGTGTCATTACCTGCGTAACCAATAAAGTCTTCATGCCAAAGCGTTTTATATGTTATAGTATCATTTTTTTCAACGAGTTGCCAATACTGTATTTCTCTTTGCCATACTTCGTCTGCCATCTGCTCTTTTGTTTGGGCTGATGTTACAATATTTGTAAAAAGCATTAAAAGGATAAAGGTTAACCGGTTAGATATTGATTGCATTTGCTTATTTAATTGTTTAACAACCTATTTTTCTTTTAATGCCACCAGGCAGCATGTATTATTATGATACTCATTTTTACCGGTTTTTGATTTCCCATATTCGCCATAGGAAAAAAAGCCTGCCATAGGCGCATCCCAAATTTTTTGCACCTGCTCTATCTCCTCTTTAATTACCATCCCAAAAGATAAATACCTGCTCACGCATGAAAACATGATCAGTGCATCGGCTTGCTGCTGTGCATTGTCCTTAATGCTCTTACATTCTTCTACGACTTTATCGATGGAATCGAAATCTGGTGGCAGCGAAAATTTGATTTTCGATCCTTGAGGCACATTTCCGGAACAAATAAGTGAACGGTCTTTACTATTGGCAAACATGGCTGTACGTATCACCGGATCTGCATTTTCCCGCTCCACTTGCAATGGATAATACCAGGAACTTAGGAATGTCACGATTTCCTTGTTATTTTCCTGCTTTATCTCAACGCCGAGGTAATTCATCAACATATCTAATGCTTGTTTATCGTCGATGGTATACACAATATTACCTTCGCTTTTTGTAACTGTTTTTATGGTGCCGATGGCATTCCAGCCACAAGTAGCGATACCTCTAACATCAATTTTATCTTCATCAATAATGAGTGCCACAACTGCACTGTCACTACTCTTTCCATTGGTAAAAGCAATTGTTGATTCAAGTGCCAAATCATCTCCTGCCTTACCGCCAAATACAGTTACTTCCCCGTCTGCCGATAAAGTAGATCTTCCAAAACCTTGTATAATGCCTTCAACAATTGGTTCGCCATCTAACGACACTCCACTGTTTGCTATAATAAACGCGGGGTTGGTAAAGGTTTCTTTTCCGGTAATACCTAATTTTTTTGCATCTTCTAAGACGGTCTCCGGACTTGTTTCAAAAAATTCCAATTTAAAATAACCTGGATTCATATCGAGCAACATCATGACAATGCTGCCTGCTTCAATTTCGCCATCAATAAATTCACCTGCAGTGGTAGCGCCAAATATCTGAATGCCTTTTTCGTCAAGTATTTTGGAAATAGCTTCCCTGTCCTGTTTAACAGATATGAATACAATGGCTAATGTTGGTTTGAATTTGCCGGCCATAATTTCAGTTAAAGCCGCCTTAATCTCTTCTGTAGATTTTCCTTTTATTGATTTTGCTTTCATTGCTCCGTTTAGTGTATGGTAGTAGAAAATTATAGTAAACTAATTCAATCTGTCCAAACCTTCTATAGCCCGATATGGCTTTTTAAAGAAATCATTGATCGTTTCATTGAATTGTTTGGCATAATTAACAGGCGTTGAATGACCTGAATTTGGAATGATCCATAAATAAGATTGAGGAATTGCTTCAGCAATCAGCAAAGTGTGTTTAGGCAACAGCGCATCATGATCACCGCCAATTACAAGCGTGGGGCATTTGATGGTATTCAATTGCTCCACGGTAATGTTTGGTTCTTTGGTCATCATCGCCATTAGCTTGTATTGATTTTTTATTTCAGGTGTTTGATTTACTTTGGATAAAGAATCGACTGCTGCAGCGAGCCAACGATAAAGAGAAGGATCGACAGCCGTAGAGTCGGGCCATAGATTAGCGCCGGTAACAGCAAGCTTTTTTACTTTTTCAGGGTGGCGTATGGCAAGCAATAACCCATTGATGCCGCCATCGCTCCATCCAATTACATAACAGGAATCAAGATGCAGTTCATCTAACAAAGCGTTGAGGTCATCCGCCATCATTTCGTAGTTTAACGAATAACCGGTATCAATTGATTTGCCCTGGGCCCTGCTGTCTGCAAGTATCACTTTGTATTCCCTGGCGAAGTAAGGAATTTGGTTGCTAAAGTCTTTGATACTGCCACCGTTTCCATGTATGATAAGCAATGGTTTGCCTTTACCGTAGATCTCATAATACATTTTAAATCCACGCGTGTTTAGATACCTCCCTGTCTTACTATTGCCATACATGGCATCGTTACCGGAAGCTACAGGCAACTGCGCAAAACCAGTCAACATGAATGTTGATGCGACAAGGGATAAAACAATCTTCTTTGAAATGTTCATGCTATCAGTTTTAAATTTTTATAATTTGTTATTTTTCTTTTAATGCTACCCCAGCTCACCGTAGTGCCGTAAAATTACCATTGGCTGTTGTCTACTTTTCCAAATTCCCCGAGTGAGAAAAAGCCTATCGTTAGCTTATTCATGTTGCTGCCAAACCTTCTGTTTCTAACAAAAACGTTCTTCATTTTATAACATAAGATATGAATTCTTTGCCTTCTAAGTCTGAATCACGGTTTAAAAGGATTTGCAGATTTCATTGGTTAGGATAAAACCTGGCGTTAACTCGCCATCTGTGTAATCCCGTAATCATCTAAATACGTGATTTGAACAGAAGGATACGCAACATCATCACCATTACCTTACGTTGCGCATGAACCATATCCTTCATTGTTACTAAGACCTATAAGCGCAACAGAAGCATTATAGACAGCATGTGATTGCAAAAATTCACGGTATCCGGCAGGCAAGAAAAGAAAGGAAAGGGATTTATTAATAGTGCGGCGGGCAATACCGTGCGAGCACTTACAACCTTTGTAATTTTCCAATCACCAACTAAATCCATCGCTTATTGAGAAAATGAAAACTTGCAAACAAATAAACATAAAATTAAAACGAACGTGGTGCGGCAATTTACCATGAACATAGATGTGGTTTTATTGACTGTGATTTCCAAACGGCGGCAATGCTGTTTGCCTCCTGAAGAACTAAGAAACTAATACGTGGCGAAGGAACAAATAAACTGGATAGGCTGTAATGTATTCTATCACGGCTGGATGCAAACTATCGCTAATGACCTGCGAAGCATGGAAGCCATTATGCCAGCAGTTTGCATTGCTCTATAGGTTTACAGGCACTCTACAAGTATATGCAAATACAAATATCAATGGGATTAAACAATATATAGTTACTGATATTTAACTTTTTTTGATAAGCCTTCGAAGTACTCCTCAAAACATTTATAAAAGATCCAGGAAAGAATAAAAATAAATGCAAACATAACCACGAACTTTAGCCATACCAGGTTAGGACTTATCCTTCGGCCAATTACCTGCATAAAATATGCACCTAACGGATAATGAATTAGGTAAATAGAATAAGAAATTTTTCCAGGGAATTTAAAGATAGAAGGTATTTTATTTCGATAGGTCAAAATGAAACCAATTGTAGCTAAAGAAATTACACCTACCACAACGTCAAATATTATCGCTGTAAAAATTAAAAGGCCCAGTAACGCAACATAGTTAATGAATGCATAACCAATTTTCTTATAAATAAATAACCCGACCATACCGATAAGAAAAAAAACGATAAAGGGCAAAAAGTAGATATAGCTCGTAACGGGGATCATCCGGCTAAGAAGCAGTAAGCATGGGATTAAAATGAAAAAAGTTATCTTATAATACCGAATAGCTACAACAAAAAAAACTCCAATAAAAATATAATATTCTGCTTCAACCAGCAGTGTCCAGAACACAGGATTTTCAACTGGCCAGTGAGCATAAACCAGGCTTTTCAATATTGATCCTGTATTTTCAGTCAATGGAAGTTGATATACAAAGTGTTTAAAATAAATCAGCAGTATAGTGCCGGCTAACGCGACCAGGTAAGGTGGATGAAGTCTTAAAAAGCGTTTATAGATAAATTGCGGATAATGTGAAAGACTATAGTTCCCTTTGATTAGACTAAAAGGAATAACAAAACCGGATATAATAAAAAAAATATGGACACCATAGTTGCCTTTTTCCAGAATGGTATGATCGTGTATAATGAAATCTCCAAAGTGAGAGAAGCAAACCATTAGTACGGCAATACCTCTTAATAAAACTAAGCTATCCAGGCTAGTTCTTTCTTTGTATGAATTTTGTGTAAGCTCCATAGTATTGAAGGTGGGGAGGGAGGACTGTAAATTCCGCCGGAAGATTGGATTAATAAGTTTTATTTTTTATTCAAAATATCACAATAACTTTTTTAAAAGGAGGCTTTTTTATACCCCTAATCAATAACCAATGAGGCGCCCTAAAACGGTGGCGAGAAACAAATTGATTTTTTTGGTTAGTAAAGTAGCCGCGGGAAAAAGATTGATGGGGTACTTACAATAATTAAAAAAGTTCTTTTCAGAAAAGCTTGGCTTCTTCCCGTATTTGAATAAATTCCTCACGAAATTTTTATCCCATGGTTTATCTTTTGAAGTTGCGTGTGTCATTAAATAAGCGGGTTGGGTAAATCCCATGCCCTCCTTACCAATTAAACTCAATTTAATATTGGGGGAAACGGTAATGGCTGCATTCAACAGATCCTGGTCTCCTTTGTAGGAAATATGTCCATCCTGGAAAAACTTTTTTAAGCTGCCACCCAGTTCCGCGAATTTATCCGTCAACATCATCCACTTTTCTATTAACGGCATACTGTGTTTTGTAATACCAATAAAGCCACTGTTAACATACGCTGTTTCGGTATTACAAAAGTTTGTATCCACGTTCGCTAATTTTTTCCAATCTTTTCGCCAGGGATGATTACTGTGTACGTATTCGTAGTTACTGTCAAGACAAAGGCATACCTCGTCTTCCAGCCAACTTGAAAAAAAGCTCCAGGGTGCGTTTACTACAATATCAACATCAAAATAAAAAACCCTGTTCAACAAAGAATGATCCCGGAAAGTTTTCGCAATGAAATAAGGCTTGTAAAAAGCCAAATTTATATCAGTATCAATCATTTCAAAATGAATGACAACATCATTTGTTACAAAAAAAGAACTGTCATCAATCATTTGAAGCTGTTTTACCCACGGCGGCAACACACCACGATAGCCAATATGGATGAAACCCTTAAAATTACTTTTTACCAAAGAGTTTACCAAAGCTGCTACCCCGAAGTGATAATGGCCGTCATATAAGCACACGATTAACTCATCTACCCCAATTTTTTTGTCTAACATATACGGTACTAAATTGATATACTAATATGAAGATATTAAACAAAGAGGATTCGAAAAGGCCGGGAGTTTAAATACCAAACAACAAATTTTCATGAAAGGTTTTTTTGAAGGAGTTTTTCATAAGCAGGCTACGTTTCAGATTCCCGATATTGCCGTATAAATTATGTAGGAGGTCAACATATTTATGCTTATCCGGGCTGGAGTAATAGCCGGTGAATACCATTACCAGCCAGGTTTTAATTATATTTTTACAACACCTGAGGCATCTATATCGATAGTCAGCCTTAATGCCATTTAAATTTTCTTTATTTACAAAATACATTAATAACATCGCATCTGACTCACCGAAAGAAAGAAAAAGTTTTTTGTAATAACTGATAGTAGTTCTTCTTTGAGGTATATAGTGTTTGAAAGTAAGGGTTTCAGAGTAAAATATTTTGTAGCCAATACGTTTCAGGGCTAAACATAATTCGTGATCGCCGCTACTTGCCAGGTTATCCCCGATCCTGTCAGAAACCTGGAAATAAAAATTATATTTTTCGATCAGTTCATTATACGCAGCCTTATTTAAAACCAGGCCTGCACCATACAATACGCCTCGTTCGTTGGTGATATCGCCTACTGTGTGCCATTGACTTCCCACAGCTAACACATGATATTGATTTTTCCAAAAGTGAGGTGGTTCTTTACTTTCAAAAACCGGGAAGCCATTGCCTCCCAAGGCTCCAATAGCAGGGTTTGCGTACATGATAGCTACAGCACCGGCAAGATAAGTTTCATTCAGCCAGTTATCGTCATCACAAAAAAGCACGTATTTAAACCTCGACTCCTGTATACCCTTCTGGCGGGCAGAAGAGAGACCGGCTTTCTCTTCATATACAATTTTAAAAGCAGGCTTACTCACCGCAAAGGAATTCCATATTGCCGTAGCTTTTGCCGCAGTATCGTCTGACGATGCATTGTCTACAATAATCACTTCCCAGGATTCCACTGGTATCTTTTTCTGCCAGCATAAATGTTCAAGCGTGGGCTGAAGTCTCGAACTACTATTAAAACAACAAACAATTACACTTATTCCATTTTCCATCTGATTAATATCTATTGTTTAGGGTAATGGCCTCAAAGGGGACGAACCTGCACTCATACCGCAAAGAATCCAATTTGAAGATTCGCCGGATTTTACAGAGCGCTGGTACGGAATTTTAATCATCGCGATTTTTCTTTGCGAAATAAATTCGTCTTAGCAATAATTGCCTTCACCGATATTTTAAGTATTTCTTTCGTCACGAAAAAAAAGGAAGCGAAGTCATACACAAGTGGAAAACCCCGTATAAGGATCAATACCGATAAACGTTGCCTGCTTTGGTTCCTCGCATAAAGCAAAAAATGCTGTCTGGCTGAATTGATCATTACTTTCTTTTCTTTTTCCGGCAATTTTAAATAGCCCGAATAAACGCCGATGCACTCCCGGACATCTTTTACAAAACGGCCTGTTTTCAGGCTTTCTGTAGTGTTAGATGTATCATGAATTCTATAAGAGGCAAGCATTGCGGGATCGTAGTAAAAACGATAATTACAGGCTATCCTGATCCACATTTCCCAATCTTCAAGCCAGGTGAGATCTTTGTTAAAGGCACCCAGCTTTTCGTACACTTCCCGCTTAACTACGATTGAGGGAGTTTGAATAACCTGCTTACTGCCAATCACTGTTAAAAAATTATCTAATATTCCCGCCCCAGGCGCCAACAAATCTGAAACAAGCACTACTTCGTTATCCTGATCAACTATATCATTTCCTGTAAAAGCTGCACCAATACTGTCATCAGCCAACAAGGGGCCTTCAAGTTTTTTGTAAAAGCCATCATGTACAAAATCATCGCCATGCAATAGATGAATAATCTTTCCTTTGGCAAGATTTAAGCATGTACTGAAATTGTTCAATTGCCCAACGTTATGCTCCTGCCTGTAAAAGTTAATCCTTCCCTTTCCTAATTCCTCCACAAGTCTTTCCGGATTCTCCCTGGAGCAATCGTCCACAACCCAAATTTCCATGATATTAATACCGCGATCCTGCAACAGCACACTCTCTATTGTCTTCCGCAGGTATTTTGAGCAGTTATAAGCAGGTATCATCACCGACCAAACCGGCCTGATGGTGCCCGGGCTAAGTGGAAGTACTTTTATAGTATTTAATTGTTTGCTCACCTTTCAAATGGGTAATTATAGATTTGTTGCTTTTTTTGTACCAAATCGATCATGAAAATATACTTCTAAAAGTTATTTATGCGTTATTGATGAATTTAATTGGATTTTTTTTCAAATCTTAAAATAGATGCTGTAAGGGTACATTTAAACTGTCGCTTCACTTTTGAGGCTGTAGGCGGTGAGGACACCGCCCACGGCTG
>JBDSAP010000051.1:0-5970 GCA_039922055.1 Ferruginibacter sp. | reverse complement strand
CTTATTCCGATATCGTTTATCCTTTCCCGGTTGTTTGTAAACTTCGTCGGGTTATATTTCAGTTTTATCGCCATAGTTTGCGGCTTTGTGCCTAAAGCGCTTGCAGTTGTAAAGTTTGTTATTTAGTTTAGGTTTCAATAAATAATTTTTTAGCCACGAATGCACGAATAAACACGAATAGAGACTTTATATAAAAAATTAGTATCCATTCGTGGATTCGTGGCATAAATAAAAATTTGGATAGCTTCTTAGCTTATTCGTTTTTGTAGCCACGAATGCACGAATAAACACGAATAGAGACGCTATAAAAAAATTTGTAGCCATTCGTGGATTCGTGACATAAATAAAAATTTGAATAGCTTCTTAGTTTATTCGTCTTTGTAGCCACGAATGCACGAATAAACACGAATAGAGACGTTATAAAAAAATTTGTAGCCATTCGTGGATTCGGGGCATAAATAAAAATTTGAATAGCTTATTAGTTTATTCGTTTTTGTAGCCACGAATAAACACGAATAGAGACTTTATAAAAAATAGTAACCATTCGTGTATTCGTGGCATAAATAAAAATTTTAACGGCTTCTTAGTTCATTAGTTAGCCGCTAATGCACGAATAGACACGAATAGAGACGTTATAAAAAATTAGTAATCATTCGTGCATTCGCGGCATAAAAAAAATTTAACGGCGTCTTTTATTCGTCTTTGTATTGGGCTAAGAAAAGATCAGCAATCAAGTCTTTACTGATCCTCCTATAATCGATGAAGTTTTTAACGCTAATATTTTAAACCTTAAAACAACTTTCTTATGTCGATCAATTGGTTAGCAGTACTTGTAGCAGGAATATCTGCATTTGTATTAGGCGGTGTTTGGTATTCACCCGCATTATTTGGCAATGCGTGGATGAAGGCCAATAACCTGGATATAGAAAAAATTAAAAAAGGCAATATGCTAAAGATCTATGGTATTACTTTTATACTCTCCTTAATTATGGCTGCCAATCTTGCCATGTATCTTGCAGACGGACCAGCTACTTGCCCGGAAGGATGCAAACAAATAACCAATATTAGCTGGGGAGCTACCGCAGGTTTTCTTGCAGGCATTTGGGTGTTTTGCGCCGTTGCAATGCACGGCTTATTTGAACACCGATCTGCCAAATTGATCTTCATTAATGGCGGATATAGTGTGGTGGGGTTAACCCTGATGGGCGCTATCATCGGTATGTGGAGATAATCGAAACTTAAGGGGAAGCATTATTCAAGTGATCTATTTCATCTGATAAAAATATTAGCGACATCGTTATCCCCGGGTGCATACTTGCTGAAATATTTCTTTACTGTTATGATAATTGAATGATTGATATTGATGCCTTGTACCTGAAAATAAATGATCCGCCAAAATGCAGCGCTCGGCGGTGAATGTACATTGGGTACAGTTCCTATCTTTAATAGCAACCATCAAATTGTCAACCTGAAAAATAAGTTTATGCAGAAAATATTACTTGCTCTTTTGTTACACGGCTTGTGTACTTTTTCTAATGCACAAAAACTTCCATGCAGTGGCCAGGTGTACCGCCAGTTTGATTTTTGGATAGGCGAATGGGAAGCATTTGGCCCTAAAGGAAACAAGGCAGGCGACAGCAAGATCAGCAGCATATTGGATAGCTGCATCATACTGGAAGAGTGGACGAGTAGCGGCGCAGTACAAGGCCTTATCTATGCCGGAAAAAGTTTTAACACTTACAACGCCGCCACCAATCAATGGCAACAAACATGGGTAGACAATACCGGTGGAAGCAATGAATATTTAAAAGGAAGATTTGAAAATAACTCCATTATCTTTCAAACGATGCCGTTCCATTTTGTAAAAGACAGTTTAGGTACCAGGCGCCTCACCTTCTTTAATTTGGGAAAAGATAAAGTGCGGCAACTCGGAGAAATCTCTAAAGACAATGAAGTGACCTGGACAACAGAATACGACCTGGAATACCGCCGAAAAAAATGACAAGCGGTACGCTTTTACTCTATAGTTTTTAGAACTTTAAGAGAAAAAAATGAACCGTAAAAATTTTATTCAACGGGCTGCATTTAACACCAGTGCAATTGTATTTGCACCCTGGATCGTAACTGAAAAATATCCCGATAAACACAGGGTTAGAAGCAATAGCCCGACTGCACCTGATCCGCTTCCTGCAGAAAAAGTGAAGGAATTTGTAATTGCTGGTCATGGCAATTTCGATAAAGTAAAACAATTGCTAATCGAATCCCCATCTTTGCTGTATGCAACCTGGGATTGGGGCGCCGGCGATTTTGAAACGGCATTGGAAGGAGCAGGACATGTAGGCAATAAAGAGATCGCAAATTATTTGATTGGTTTGGGCGCCCGAACAAATTTGTTTGTTCTTACAATGCTTGGCAAAACTGCAATTGTAACATCATATCTTGAAGCATATCCCGGTTATTTAATGGCCAAAGGTCCTCACGGATTTACGTTGCTGCACCATGCACAAAAGGGTGGAGAAGAAGCAAAGGAGTTGTTGGCATATTTACAAAGCAAAGGATTAAAAGAAACTAAAGTTAATTTGTAATCATAAAAAACATTAAAGATGAACAATGCAATAAGCTGGTTCGAAATTCCTGCGACCGACCTGGAAAGAGCGCAAAAATTTTATGAAGCAATATTTAACATCAGCATGACACCGATGGATCTGCCTAATATAAAAATGCGCATGTTTCCATTAGATGATATGATGAATGGTGTTGGTGGTGCGGTAGTCGACAGCGGGGGATTTCATAAACCTTCTGCAAGCGATGGTCCGCTCATCTACCTGAATGGTAATCCTGATCTTCAGAAAGTATTGGATAAAGTAGAAGGCGCAGGCGGCAGCATTATGGTTCCCAAAACAGAAATATCACCTGAGTACGGATTTATGGCAGTACTGTTGGATACAGAGGGAAACCGTATTGGCTTGCATTCCGTACCAGCCCAATAACTCCATTAATAAACCACAACTTCCAGGGTAATGAATACTTATAACTGGACCAGCTTTATCAAAAGGATAAATATAAACGCTCCCGTGTCTGCCATTTATGAAATGTGGGCAACCCCGATTGGACTGGAGAAATGGTTTCTGCGCCAATGTATGGTAACAGATAAAAGCAATGGTGCGAAGGATAGCCGCGAACTGCTTAGTAACGTTGATAAATTTGTTTGGCGATGGTTTGGCTATGCAGATGATGTGGTGGAAAAAGGGAGTATACTGCTCGCTACCGGTAAGGATGAGTTACAATTTACATTTGGCCAGGAAGGTGCGGAAGACATGATATGCACCGTTAAAATTTACGCCGAAGATGGAGAGACCATCTGTGAAATAAAGCAGGAAAATATTCCTGAAGATGAAAAGGGTAAAGCCTACTATCATGTCGGATGCTCCATCGGCTGGACGTTTTATTTAGCCAATCTTAAAAGCATATTAGAAGGAGGGATTGATCTGCGAAATAAAAATGAACACCTCAGGAATATGATCAACTCATAGGCTTTACTTGTACACTCGTGCGCTAATATCCCAGGTTGTCGTCATCCAATTATTTACCCCAGTTTTGTATGACGCTTAATTATTTTTTATTTCTTTTGTATCAATCACCTCGCAAGTAAGCCAGTTATAATTCGCAAAAAAATAAGTCTATGCAATCAAAAGCAACCACCGTAGAACAGTATTTAAAAGAATTGCCCGCTGACAGGCAGGACGCAGTTAATAAACTTCGAAAAGAAATAAAGGCCAACATCCCAAAGGGATTTGAGGAAGTGATCAGTTATGGAATGATTGGCTATGTAGTACCGCACTCATTGTATCCAAAAGGCTATCATTGCGATCCCAAACTGCCACTTCCGTTAATGAACATCGCTTCTCAAAAAAATTCTATTGTCGTCCATCACATGGGCATATATGGTGATAAAAAATTGCTGGATTGGTTTGTAGAGGAATATGCAAAAAGCACGACAACAAAGCTGGATATGGGCAAAGGTTGTGTTCGCTTCAAAAAGCCGGAAACAATCCCCTACAAACTAATAGGTGAACTTGCGGCAAAAATGAAAGTGGAAGACTGGGTGAAAGTGTATGAAACAATTTTAAAAAGATAGCAGATGCCTTACAACGAAAAGCTGGCAGACAGGGTTAGAGAAATTATTGCGATCACCCACCAGAATGTGGAAGAAAAGAAAATGTTTAGCGGCTTGTGTTTTATGGTAAATGATAAAATGTGTGTAGGCATTCAAAACGACCGCATGATGGTACGCCTTGATCCGAATATATTTGAAGAAGTACTGGAGAAGGAAGGTTGCGTTCCTATGGATCATAGTGGACGGATCATGAAAGGTTTTGTATTTATAGATGAAACCGCCTTAACCACAAAGAAGAAGCTGGCCTATTGGTTGAACCTGGCGCTGGAATACAATAAAATTGCCAAAGCATCCAAAAAGAAAAAATGAAAAATATTTTAACTGCCCTTCTTCTCTCACTGTTAATGTCGGCTTTTATTCCGCAGGATAGTGATCCCGAAACTTTCCGCAAGCTATATGGCCTGGAAGGTGTCTGGTTAATGAAAACAAAGAATGGATTTATTGGTGAAGAATGGAAAAAAGTAGATGCCAATTACCTGCAAAACCGTGGGTTTATGATCAGGGGAACCGATACCACCACTACTGAAAGTGTTGCCCTCCGAAATAAAGAAGATGGTATTTATTATACCTCCACAGTTGAGGACCAAAATGATAAACAACCTGTAGCATTCAAGCTTACTTCTGCTGACAATAATATTTTTGTTTTTGAAAATGCCGAACATGATTTTCCCAAACGAATCACTTACCACCTCGTAACAAAAGATTCTCTTTCTGCATGGATAGATGGTGGCGCAGTGCAACCAGGCAAACGATCTTCATTTGGGTATAAAAGAATAAAATAGCAGGGCAAAACTGGGGTATTTATTTTATCTAAACCTATTCAGCAACTTCCATCAATACATTCTCAAGCCGCTGTTTAATATCATCATAACTGGTATAGCCACGGGCTACCAAATGAAATTTGCTTTCATTTACCTGTACCAGCACAGCAGGGTAGCCGGTTACCTGCAACTGCTTGCAAAGCGCAAATTCGTAATAAGCTTTTTCTTTGTATTCCTCACTTTTCAATTTTGTATAAAATGCTTCCGGCTGTATGGAATATTTCTCAAGCAGGTGGCGATAGGCTTCATCGTCTCCCAGGTCCCTTCCTTCGTAATGCAGCGCATACTGAAGGTCTGCGGCAAATTCCACTTGCCTTTCAGGATAATACTCTTTGAAAATACATAGGGCAATTGCCGGTTTTTCTGATGAAGGATACCAGTCACTGTCATCGGGGTTATTGATATGCCACAAATAATCGGCGCCAAATTTTATCCCCGTATGCTCCTCAACCACTTTATACGCCTGCTGAATATAACCTGCGGTTACACTGATATGCTTCGCCTTTTCACTAATGATCATTCCACCGCTTAATACTTCAAAATCAAAGCGGTCTTTAAACTCTTCGGCGATTGTTTTTATTACAGGGCTAAATCCATAGCACCAGCCGCAGTACGCATCATAGCAGTAGATAAATATCGGTTTATTCATCTTGCAAAGTTGGGGCAATTTTGTTTACGCATCTTCATATTTTACCCGGTTGGTTAGGAGCATTTAGCTATCTATAAAAATGCCGGCAAAAATTTTTGCCGGCCTGGTTCAACAAAGGCGATCTGTACATGATCCTCAAGCTGCTATCGATTCGTTCAAGTATGTATGGCGTTCTTCAAAAAAGTCTGCTGGCAAACTCACTCTATTTATTACCCGTCCAACAATATTCCGTTGGTTATAGCCCGGGGTCAATAAGAATTTCTTTAGTTCTCTTAATATGGCAACAAGACTGTAAAAGATCAACCCTGCGATCAACGTCATGG
>JBDSAP010000050.1:0-6964 GCA_039922055.1 Ferruginibacter sp. | reverse complement strand
TGACTAACCATTACCACAGCACCCTGGTAATGCTGCAGATATTTTTCCAGCCATTCAATACTTGGCAGATCAAGGTGATTAGTGGGCTCATCGAGTAATAAAACATCGGGATGCATCAGTATCATTTTTGCCAGCAATACCCGCATTCTCCATCCACCACTAAATAACTTGTAAGGCTTTTGTAAACTCTCGTTAGAGAAGCCGAGGCCCTGCAATATCTCTTCAGTTTTGTGATGAATGTCGTAGCCGCCTAATACTTCCAACTCATGTAATTTTTCGGAGTAGTCGTGCGCCAGTGTTTCATCGCCGGTAAGTTCCAGTTCTTTACCAATTGCTTCAATTTCTTTTTCCAGTTGTTTTACTCTTTCAAAAGCGCCCATTGCCACATCCAATATAGAGTCTTCGGTGTCGAAACTTAGCAGGTCCTGGTGTAAAAATCCGATGGTGGTTTCTCTTCCTTTTTCCACTGATCCGCTACTCGGCTGATATTGCCCTGTAAGTACCTTTAGCAAGGTAGATTTCCCGGTTCCATTGTACCCGATCAGGCCGATCCGTTCATTAGGTTGAATATGCCAGGTGGCATCTTCTACAATGGTTCGAGCTCCAAATTCAAACGTCACATTTTGTAATCCTAAAAGCATGTACTAATTTATTTGCTGTACTAATTATTGAAATATCTGCAAAAGTAAGTTATACCAGTTACAATTTCGCTTGCAGCATTGCAGGCCTGGTTGTGCATTATGGGTAAACGTTATTTGATCTACAAAAAACAAGTGATAAAATAATGAACAATTTTTTTGAGCCCAGCAGAAGTTTTTCTATTAAGCTTCAGTGGCGTCGCACTCTTGTACATTTTATCAATGAGGAGCAAAATACCGGGTCACTAATTATCCCATGCGCAGTATAAACAATTTAAATGATGTACTGTTAAAATGTAACTTTGGCCAAATTTTAATACATGAAAAAAATAGTGATCCTATTGTTGATTCTTTTAGTTGGATTTGGTGTTTACTGGTATTTTAACAGGGAGAAAAAGTCTGGCCCGCGTGAGCCAAAAGCTGCGGCGTTGGTTGTAGCGAAAAATTCTCCAGGGTTCAACCAGGGGATCGATAGTTTGCTCGATACTTATTTTACAATAAAGGAAGCTTTCGTAGATGCTGATACGGCCAAAGCAAAAGCAGCCACCCGGCAGCTAATCTCAATGACGGATAGTTCAAGATTAGTTGAATTAAAAAAAGATCCTTCCGGGATATATGAAAGCGCCGCTACGCAATTGAATGATGTGAAACTGAATGCGGAAAGTTTATTAAACCAAAAAGATATTACAGAAATGCGGCAGGATTTCAGAATGGTCGGTGAAAGCATGTATCCTTTATTAAAGACGATTGGTTACGAAGGAAAAAAACTGTATTGGCAAAATTGCCCGATGGCATTTGGAGAAGATAAGGGCGCTAACTGGATCAGTAATACTACCGAAATTGTAAACCCCTACCTGGGCAAAAATCATCCTGAGTTTAAAGGAACGATGCTGCATTGCGGAGAAGTGAAAGATAGTATTGTGGCACACTAAATAGTTATACTTCTCAAGGGATAAATTAGTGACTTTGTAATTAGCTCCATAAAGATAAAATGTACAAGAGTGCGATCCCGATAAAAGATCGGGACTGGCTGCCACTGAAGCTAAATAGTAGTACTTCTGCCTGGCTCATAAAAAAATTCAACTCACGATTTTGCCTCTTGTGCAGTATAAATGGGTTTTAAATTACAGTGTTTCATTAATCGTTTTCATTTAGCCGTGGCTCACCAACTGATATAAAACATCATGCCGAACAGATCGTTCTTATTCGTACTCGCTCTTTTACCGCTATCATTATTTGCTCAAACAAAATATACCATCAGCGGCTATATTAAAGATGTGCAAAATGGAGAAACGCTGATTGGGGCCGCTATTGCCGTACAGGGAACCAACAAGGGTATCGTAAGTAACCAGTATGGTTTTTATTCGCTCACGCTTACAGAAAGTGATTATAAATTGGTGGTGTCCTATGTTGGATTTCAGCCGCAGACTGTAGACTTAAAATTGAATGCGGATAAGCAAATTAATTTTGAACTGGCGCCAAGATCCCAATTAGCGGAAGTAATTGTAACAACAAAGCAAAGAGATGCCAATGTAAAGAATGCACAATTGGGAAGATTCGTTTTACCAATCGAACAAATAAAAGCAATTCCTGCATTTCTCGGCGAAGTAGATCTTTTGAAAACTGTGCAGTTGTTACCAGGCGTTCGCAATGCCGGCGAAGGCAGTGCTGGCATTTATGTAAGGGGTGGGGGCCCGGATCAAAATCTCATTATGCTCGATGATGCGATTGTTTATAATACAGGACATTTGTTCGGCTTTTTTTCCATCTTCAATTCCGATGCAATAAAAAATGTTTCGCTTATTAAAGGTGGTATGCCTGCCCAGTATGGTGGCCGTTTATCAAGTGTGCTGGATGTGGCCATGAAGGAAGGAAATGATAAAACCTTCCAGGCAGAAGGTGGCATTGGATTAATTGCATCAAGGATATCTATTCAAGGTCCAATCAAAAAAAATAAGTCTTCTTTTATCATATCCGCAAGGCGCACTTATATTGATGCGCTTACCAAACCTTTTATTAAAAAGACCAGCGAGTTTCATGGCTCCGGTTATTATTTCTATGATCTGAATGCAAAAATAAATTACCGTTTTTCTGAAAAGGATCGTGTGTACCTGAGCGGTTATTTTGGACGAGATGTATTTGATTTTGTAAATGGCAAAAGAAGTCTTGATGTAAATATTCCGTGGGGAAATGCTACCGGCACTTTGCGCTGGAACCATGTTTTTAATAAACGTCTTTTCGGTAATACAACGGCAGTATTCAACAACTATAATTTTTCTTTCCAGGCAGCACAAAATAATTTTGAGATAAAGCTTGCGTCGGGCATCAGGGATATCAGCCTTAAACAGGATTTTGATCTTTATCCTTTTACGGGTCACAAGTTTAAGTTCGGTGGATTGTATACTTATCATCGTTTCACCCCTTCTGTAATAAGCGGCAAGCAGGACTCCGTTGTTTTTAAACCATTGAATGCACAAAATAAATTTGCGCATGAAGCGGCCATTTATATCCAGGATGATTGGGAACTGAATGATAAAGTGAAATTAAATGCAGGCCTAAGGTATAGCTGGTTTCAACAGGTAGGCGCCTATAAAATTTATGATACCGATGAAGATGGTAACAGGAAAGACAGCACAGTATTTGGAAAAGGTGAGCCGGTAAAAACCTACGGCGGACTTGAACCAAGATTAACGGTACGCTATGCCTTAAATGATGAAACCTCGCTGAAGGCTTCTGTTACAAGGAACCTACAATACATACATCTTGTAAGCAATTCAGGAACCACTTTACCCACTGACCTATGGGTGCCAAGTACCTATAAAGTAAAGCCGCAAATTAGCTGGCAATATGCAGCCGGCTTGTTCAAAAATTTCAAAGATAATATGTACGAGACATCCCTGGAAGTGTATTACAAAGACATGCAGAACCAGATTGAATATGAAGAAGGCTATACACCAAACACACTGGAGGACACAGAGAACAGTTTTACGTTTGGCAGGGGCTGGAGTTATGGAACGGAATTATTTATCAATAAATCACGGGGAAGGCTTACAGGTTGGATTGGCTATACATTAAGCTGGACCTGGCGAAAATTTCCTCAATTAAACCTGGGAGAAAAATATCCCGCCAAGTATGATCGCAGAAATGATATGAGCATTGTAGCAGTGTATGAATTAAATAAGCGCTGGAAATTATCGGGCACTTTTGTATTTGGCACTGGCAATGCTACCACCTTACCACAAAGATTCTATACAGTAAATGGCGTACTAACACAGGAGTATAGCCGCATTAATGAATACCGCTTACCATCATATCATCGCCTTGATTTTGCAGCAATCAATTCCCCTAAAAGAAATGAGCGAAGAAAAAAATGGAAGACAGAGTGGGTATTCAGCATCTATAATAGTTACAGCCGTAAAAATCCTTACTTCATTTATTTTGATCAAACCGGCAATCCATTTGATGGCACATTAAAAGTACAAGGCAAACAGGTAAGCTTGTTCCCGATTATCCCCGCAATTACGTGGAATTTTAAATTCAGCCCCTAAATCCCCGAAGGGGACTTTCTACGACCCTGATGGTCGAACGAGCTTTTCTGCTAATAAAAAGTATGCTCAAATAGAATTAAAAGAAGTATAGACACAAAGCATGCTCACTAATATAGGTTCCCCCTTTGGGGGACAGGGGGCCAAGCAGGTTCACCAATCTAAGTTCCCCCTTCGGGGGACAGGGGGCTAAGTTCCCCCTTTGGTTGACAGGGGCCCTTTATAAACAAACCTTATACTACCGCTTTTCTTCAGGTCAGATGCTATACGTATTTCGTACCGTTTATCGCCATCCGTTACAATCATCAATGCGGTATTTGGTGGAATAGTTCCGAGGTTATCTGCATACATCACAAGCTCATTCGGCTCATTAACATCGGTGCTGGCATCCAGCGTAAGAGAGATAGGTTTATCACTTAATTTTTTATGAGAAAGTAATAGCCTGCCGTTGTAAAACAATGAAACACTATCGCCATCAATATCTCCGTTATCATATAGATCTATCTTGAAGGTAGGATTATTGATCTCGATTGTTTTGATCAGATCACTACTTCTTTTTTCGAAATTTTTATTCGGTGGAACGATCGTTGTTGGAGCCTGTGATTTTTTTTCAGGTAGGATGATTTCGGGAATGTCTCTTTCAACAGGTGTACTTTTTGTCAACGGAGTATTATCTACTTTAGGCTTTTGCTTCGGGGTATTTTTTACAACCGGTGGAGGAGGAGGAGTTTTTTTAGATTTAACAACCGGTGGTTTAATAACAGGTTTTTGTGCAGAAAAAGGCGTTCCGTTTCTTGACTTATTATAAGATGAAAGATCTTTAGTGATCGTCCTTCTTGTGAGGGTAGTTAATCCTTTGCCGCAATCACCCACCTGGCCGGGAGCTGTAACCCACCTACCTGTTAATTCTTCAGAGTTATCTTCTTTTTGATAAGTGAGAATATGCGTTTGGAGGCAGTCGTTCCAATCGGGTGGCGTCAATCCTTTAATGCGTGCAGTCTCAGTAATCTTCATGCTTTTGGTACTCTTATAATAGGTGCCGCTTAAAGAACAAATGACGTAGTATCTCCTGTTTTGAAAATAGCTATAAGAGAAACCGGTTACTTCACTGCCATTCACTTCAAGCTCCAGTACATATTCCGTGTTTTCGCTGCCAGTTAAAACGATGTCGCCATTGCTGTTGAAATAACCACGCCACTGACCATTAATTTTTTGTGCATTTATTATATTGGGTAATAAAAAAAAGGCAATAGCAACCAAGAGTTTTGTCAGCAAGTATTTAATCCCTTTTTCCGTAATAATATGCATCCTGTTGTGTAGATTTTAATCGTTGACAAAGATATTTTACTTATGTTCTTCCTTCGCTAATAGTTCGTTAAATTTGCACTCCAAATAAAGTATGAATCTACAAAATTTATGATACAAATTACATTACCGGATGGAGCAGTAAGGGAGTATGAGAACGGTACAAGCGCAATGGACGTGGCTAAATCGATCAGTGAAGGTCTTGCGAGAAAAGTGCTCGCTGCAAACATAAATGGAGAGGTTTGGGATGCGAACCGGCCTATTAATAATGATGCTTCATTGCAGTTGCTCACGTGGAATGATTTGAGTGGTAAAACTACTTTTTGGCATTCATCTGCTCACCTGATGGCAGAGGCAATACAGGATCTGTTTCCAGGAGTAAAATTTTGGGTTGGCCCGCCGGTAGAGACCGGTTTTTATTATGATATTGATCCGGGAGATAATCAGATAGGGGAAGAGGATCTGCGCAAGCTTGAAGTGAAAATGGCCGAATTGGCAAAACAAGCTAACGCATATCAGCGCCAGCCAATATCGAAAGCAGAAGCCGTAAATTATTTCACTGATAAGGGAGATGAATACAAACTTGACCTGCTCAGCAATTTGGAAGATGGCAACATTACACTGTATACACAGGGAGGCTTTACAGATCTTTGTCGTGGGCCACATATTCCTAACACTGGATTTATCAAGGGCATCAAACTAACAAGTATTGCCGGTGCTTATTGGAAAGGTGATGAGAAAAATAAAATGCTCACTCGTATCTATGGTGTCACTTTTCCATCCACAAAAGAACTGGACGAATACCTTGTTTTACTGGAAGAAGCGAAAAAGAGGGATCATAGAAAATTAGGTAAGGAGCTTGAGCTGTTTGCATTTTCTGAAAAGGTTGGGATGGGCTTGCCGCTCTGGTTACCAAAGGGCGCAATGCTACGAGATAGACTTCAACAGTTTTTGCAAAAAGCGCAAATGGATAGCGGGTATCTTCCCGTGATCACTCCGCACATCGGGCATAAAAATTTGTACATTACTTCCGGCCATTATGAGAAGTATGGCGAGGATAGTTTCCAACCAATTAAAACACCACAGGAAGGGGAAGAGTTTTTTTTGAAACCAATGAACTGTCCTCATCACTGCGAAATTTATAAAACCTCACCAAGAAGTTACAAAGATCTTCCTTTGCGCTTAGCAGAATTTGGTACAGTATATCGCTACGAGCAACATGGGGAGCTACATGGCCTTACAAGGGTAAGAGGATTTACCCAGGATGATGCGCATCTTTTTTGCATGCCCGGACAGGTAATAGAAGAGTTTAAGAAGGTGATCGATATGGTGTTGTATGTTTTAAATTCTTTAGAGTTTACTGATTATACGGCACAAATTTCGCTGAGGGATAAAACTGATCGCTCAAAATATATTGGCTCTGATGAGAATTGGGAAATTGCAGAACAGGCAATCATCGAAGCAGCAGCAGATAAA
>JBDSAP010000049.1:0-3515 GCA_039922055.1 Ferruginibacter sp. | reverse complement strand
GTTTTCCCCACGGGAACGCCCACGCCGGCAAACACCCTGAATATAGTAGCGGACTGCCTGTGCGCTACCACGTAAGTATACTCAACATCTGTTTTTACGAACTGGCGAAGCTGCTTTTTAAATGCGCCAAAGCGGCCCAGCAACAAGCCTGATTCCTCAATATTCCATTTGAAGCTGCGTTGCCTTTCGGGATGTTTTGGATTGATATAAGTAGAGGTATAACCATAGCTTGTACCTAATACCAAAGCTGTATTAAAGGAATAACGCAGGTAAGAATTAGAGTCCAGTGTATTTTTAAAACTTTGCGATTGGTTGTACAAGTAAGAATATTCAATATTGGGAAGCTTGAAGATATTTTTCCTGTTGGGTTTAATGCTCCACTCATTGCCAAATGCGATGCTTGCTGAGAGCTGGTTGAAAAGATTGATGCGATTAACATAAGCAGGTACCATGTTAATAAAGGTTTGCTGAAAAGTGGGTCTCGACTTTTGAGTTATCCATTTTATGGGGCCAATCAGCCGGGGAAAAGAGATGGTATTGGTATAGCTCAACTCAGTTGAATTAAGTTTTCTATCAGAACCTTGCTGCGAGTTAAGACTCAATTCAACACCGGCCCTCAGCGCATGGACCATTTTGGTGCCGCTTTTACCTACGTTACGATTTTGCAGTGAGAAATTGGTTGAAAGACCAAGAAGGTTGCCAGCATTTGCAATGCTCGCATTATTAGTATTGCTGTTGGCTGAATAGCTGGCTTCAATATTAGCTTCAAACCCAAATTTTTTCGCAGGAATCAACTGTACAATCATATCAATTTTTCCCGCGCTATCCTTACGTTCCTCTATTTGGATAGTCGCATTTTGCCAAACCCCCACTCTTGAAAAATTGCTCAGTGTTTTATTATAATCCTCCAGCCTGTAGATATCTCCTTTTTTCATGTTCATATTACGAATCAATACTCCTGTACGGATTATTTTTTTATGATACCTGATAATGTAATTTCCGCTCCTGGTTGTATCCTCAATATATTGGGCGCTATTTGTTGCATCAGCTTCAATATAATCGGGGTAAATATATATTTTGTTGATATAGAATTTTTTAAGCCGGGAGCTATCGCTTACAGGATTCTGTAACATGGCAAGTTTTATCCTGGGACTATCCCTTTGTTGGTTTGCTTCAGCAAGCAATTCTATATTTTGAAAAGGATCATCTGATATTGTTGTTAAAGCGGCAATAGTAGTATCACCTCTTAGCCTCAGATCATCCGAATTAAATTTATAATAACCATTGTTGCGATACAATTCAACAAGCCGGCTGATCTCGCCCAAAATATCTGCTTTTGTTATAGGTTTGCCTTTTACCAGCAATGACTTGTCAAGCGTGCTCAGGGCGAGCTGTTGCAGTTCCTCCCTTCTCAGGCGATAGCTCATGGTGTCGATCAATGTAGGATTACCAGCTTCTACTGTATAGTGTACCGTTACCCGTTGTTGTTGTCCACGCCTAATTGTGTCTGCTTCGTACGTAACACTGGCTCCATAATACCCAAGGTGTAGCATGGAACCGCGGATATTTCTTGCAGATATTGTAGAGTAGCCGGTATCAAAAGCAGGAGGACGATCTACGAAATGAAGAATGAACAAAAAGTCTTTTGTGTTAGTTTTGGCGCTGTCATCTAATTGACCATATAGTTTCGGCTTTAATGAATTTCGTTGATCTTTGGTGAAATTTCCACCCTTAATGTCAATGCTGTTTTTAAATATAAAAGGCTTGTCTTTGGGAAAATGCCTTGGGATTGTGCAGGATGAGATTAACAGCGATAAGAAAAATAAATATTTCAGGAAACGAGGTAATTGTCTTTTATCAGGCACGCTGCAAATATAAATATTATTAAGAATCATGTTGAGCAAAACATATACCAAATATATTCAAAGTTTGCACCACAAAAAATACAGGGATGCACACAACAGCTTTATTGCAGAAGGCAGCAAAGTGGTAATTGAATTATTGGCATCAGGCAAATTTGAAGCCGAACAATTGCTTGGGAGAGAAGCATGGTTGAAAGAAAATGAACCAGAGCTGCGCAAACATTACAGCGGGCCTATCCAGGTGATCGAAGATTTTGAACTGGAAAAAATATCAGCGCTTAGCACACCCAACCAGGTAGTGGGTGTTTTTAAAAAAGCAAAGCAGCAAAGCGCTGTTGTAAAAGGAAAGCTAACGCTGGCGCTGGATACAATACAGGACCCTGGTAATCTCGGCACTATTATCCGAATAGCAGATTGGTTTGGGATCCATGATATTGTTTGCTCACAAAATTGTGTGGAGCTGTATAATCCTAAAGTTGTGCAAAGCACAATGGGCAGTTTGGGAAGAGTGAATGTGGTTTATGAAAACATTGTAAACTTGCTGGAGCAACATAAAACAATAAAAAGTATCGCCGCAGCTTTAGATGGCAGAAATATAAAAGATTTTGATAAGTTAAAAGAAGCTATTCTCATTATAGGCAACGAATCAAAAGGCATTAGTACAGAGATATTGGAGATGGCGGATGAAAAAATTACCATTCCAAAAATTGGTGGCGCCGAATCTTTAAACGCGGCGGTGGCCGCGGGGATTATTTTATCTCATATAAAGTTTTGAATGTACAGGCGCTCGTTTATCTTATTTCATCGATGAAATAAGTTTAGTAAATTGCAGGAATGCCAACAGTATTTGTAGTACAAGGCTTTCGATTCTTTTTTTGGAGCAATGAAAATGATGAGCCGATACATGTACATGTTGAAAAGGGTGGAGCGGAAGGAAAGATATGGCTTGAGCCTGTTATTAAAGTGGCCTATATGCATGGATTTACTTCCAAAGAACGGAAAATAATCCTTGAAATTATAACCACAAAACTTTTAATTATCAAACAAAAATGGTATGAACACTTCTCACAATAAATACGATGCAATCGAAAATATTATTTTCACAGAAGGATTGAGAATTATGTCTTTGGAACTCAGCCCTGAAAATGATAAGCTGTTCATCCATTTGAACACTAATCTTACTTTTGTTACTCCAACTAAAAATTATGAAGGGCTAAAAAATGCGAGTGTTAAGCGTTTGAAAAACTATAGGCTTGTTGGGAGTGGAATAGGTATTCATTGGCCCGACTTAGACGAAGATCTTAGTCTGAAAGGTTTTTTGAAGGAGTTCCTAACACAAAAAATTAAAACGCAAAAAAAATTGGTTATTGCCTAATCAAGGTATTTAAATCCGACTTGAAACCACCTGCAAACTTAAAGCTAACTTAGGCCTTGCCTTGCATTGTAGCTTATCTAAATTGAATCGCCTTAACCGGTTCAATCTTTTTCACCAGTAAAGTCGGGATGATCAGCGTTACAAAACAAATTGCAAGCGTCACAATGTTCACCAATGCAACCTGCCACCAGATCACATCCGCATGTGCTGAGCTCATATAGTAAGCTTCTTCATCCAACTTTATAAAACCAGTGGTATTCTGCAGCCAGCAAATACCA
>JBDSAP010000048.1:0-6834 GCA_039922055.1 Ferruginibacter sp. | reverse complement strand
ATCTTTCTTTTACGGCCACATTTACATCAATATCATGAGCCGATATCATGGCGAGTTCTATTTTAACTTCATTAAATAATGTAGTGTTATATACCTGCTGACGGGCAAGTTGAAACGCTTCGTTGATGGTGTGAATATCGATGGAATCTCCGGCTTTAAACTGGATCTCTCTCAGGATGATATAGTCCTTCGTTCTCCTGTTACCGCTGACATTGATCTGGTGGATAAAAAGCTTACCAGTAGCGTTATCAATACGTGCTTTCAGGCCAGTATCTGCCGGTAAAGCAACATCCACATTTTGCGCAGCTACATTCGTAATGAATAATGTAAAAAAACAAGCCTTATATATTTTTTTTAAAATATTCATTAATGCTGCACTTTCCTGCACATAGTATTGTTGGGTATTTGGAAACAAAATCCGTTCCGTGATAATTGGGGAATCTTAAATATCCAGGTAACTCATTAAATGGCGGTAGTTGCTATGAATTTCATTTTCGAATTTTTCATCACCGAAATAATAAATGATATCATACTCATACCGTTCGAAAGAGGAAACAATTGCAGCTATTTCCTTTTTATTTAAATGGACTGAAACAGTGAGCAGGCCTGTATCTGGTTGGATGGTGGTATTTAGATGAAGGATGGTGGCATCATTGCTTTCAACAATGCGGCTGATTTCGGAAATGGCAAATTGTGTACGTTCCATTTCCATCACAATTATTCCGCCGATCTCATTAGCTCCTGAAAAATCACCCAACGCTTTTAAAAGATCTGTAACGGTGATCACTCCTACCAGTTCTTTTTCTTCATTCACAACGGGTACTACTGTGGTTTCATATTGGTTACAGCATTTTACCGCATTTAAAAAATGCTCGTTCTCTTTTACAAAGGCAGGGATAAAATTTGATTGTAAAAATTCAATAGTGCCCTTTTCTTCTTCTACATCCAGCAGATCATCTTCGCTCACCAATCCCAGGTACTTATCATCTGTTACCACAGGTAAATGGGTAACACGATAATCGTTGATCAATTGCAGCGCTTTGCTAATGCTATCCTGTAATTGTAGCCGGGGAATATTATTATTGATGAGCTCTGCGGTAAGCATGTAAAAGCATTAAGATATTTTTTGATCAAAGGTTTATTTTAAACACAACCAATCATTTAACGAATAAAGACAACCAATATTACAAAACTGTTGCAGCAGGAATCTTTTGTTTTGCTAAAAATGTGGCTAATATATTGTTAAACTCGAATGGCACTTCCATCATTGGCGCATGTCCGCATTTATCTACAAAGTGTAATTCGCTGTTTGGTATCAAACGATGAAATTCTTTCGCTACAAATGGCGGCGTGATGGTATCATTGTTACCCCAGATAAGACAGGTAGGTTGTTTTATGCCATTTAATTCTTCGCCTAAATTATTGCGTATGGCGCTTTTTGCCAATGCGATGATCTTGATAACTTTTAACCTGTTATTCGTGATCTCGAAAACCTCGTTTACCAATTCTTCTGTAGCCATTGCGGGGTCATAAAAAGTAAGCGCTGTTTTCTTGCGGATATAATCTTTATCTCCACGTTTGGGATAGGTATCGCCCATGCCATTTTCAAACAGGCCGGAACTACCCGTTAATACCAACGACCGGATGCGGTCAGGACTTTTTAAAATATGCACCAATGCAACATGGCCGCCTAATGAATTGCCCAGTAAATGAATATTGTTGTAACCACGATGTTCGATAAATTTTTGTACGAACTTTTGCAGCCCTCCCACCGATGTATGCAACAGGTCGAGATCAAGTAAAGGAAGCATTGGAACGATTACTTTATAAGTAAGCTTAAAGTGTTCTATCAATGGCATGAAATTACTTAAAGCACCAAATAAACCGTGGAGTAACATCAACGGTTCGCCCTGTCCTTCTTCTATGTATTTGAATTTTCCGTCTTGTTTGATTTCGTAACTCATTCTGGTGGAACTAGTGAATTTTCAGGTGCTTTAACTGTATGCTAAAGTAAGGCAATCGGCCTAAAATTACATTAAATAAAATAATGCCTCAAATTAATGAGAAATTTTGTGTGAAATGCTTTCGAAAAAGCTTTCAAGCTGAGTAAACATACCTTTAAATATCGGTAGAAACTGCCCAATGGCATTGATTACTTTGGGTCCTAAAGGTTGTACAAACGGGTACGCTTTTGAGGATGCGATGGTAGCCTTATCAAACCATTGCATCTTATCTGCATAAAATAAAAACACACTAAAGATTAAGGTATATAGAATGATATAAAGCACCACACCAAACAATCGGTTAAGCCATCCTAATAAAACCAATTCAAATGTTTTCTCTAAAAGCTTAGCGCCAAGTTGCACTAATATTACCACCAATATAAACACCAATGTAAACGAAATAACAGGCAGCCACTTAGATGAAACAGTAGTGGAATGTTCCAGGTACACAGCCACTGCTGCGGATAGCTTTAATGCGGCCGCAAGGCCCACAATAAAAGCAACTATACTAAAAAGCGCAATGATCAGCCCCTTCTGGTAGCCTTTGATGATGGCGAATATCATCAGGAGAACAAATATTAGATCTATCATGAATAACAGTTTGCATATCGTTGCGATGGTCCAATGGAGCAGCGGTACCCGCACAACTATCAGGCAAAATTATTTGCTTAATAATTCTTTTACAATGCCACTGATCGTTTTGCCATCAGCCAATCCTGCAAGTTGTTTGCTGGCTGCACCCATCACTTTCCCCATGTCCGCTGGCGATGTTGCACCCGTCTCTGTTATGATCTTTGCAACTGCTTCTTTTATTTCAGCTTCGCCTAATTGTTTAGGAAGAAATCTTTCTATTACTTCCATTTCTTCTTTTTCTTTTGAAGCAAGATCTGTGCGACCCTGCTTCTCAAATATTTCCAATGAGTCCCGTCGTTGCTTCATCATTTTTTGTAAAAACTTTTGCTCTGTCGCCTCGTCAATTGCACCACCCGCACCGGGTTCAGTTTTCGCTTTAATGATCTCGGCTTTAATGGCACGAAGGCTACGTAAAACACCTTCATTTTTAGATCGCATTGCATCTTTCATCTCAGCCATTATTTTTTCTTCCAGGTTCATCGTGATTATTTTTTTAATTTATAAATGTCAAAGACTTTGTTGGTTACCGATGGGGTATAGTTTCAAAACGAACAATTGATTTTATTTTTTCGCCTGATTAAGCGTGAGGGCTGGATATTATTTTTGCTCCTGTAATTGTATTTTTCTGAACTTTTCAAAAAATTCCCTGGCAAAATTTCTCATGTCATCGCTGAGCTCCTGTTGTTGAGTGGCTCTCTTAAAAGTGTCTGCCATTGTCATCAACATCTGGTAATAAAAATCTGCCATTTCGTCCATCATCATGTCTTTTGTCCAAAGGTCTATGCGCATAGCCGTTTTATCTTCGCCATCCCAAAATGCAAGACACATGGCTTTGGCTTTTTGAGTCATATCTGCGGTACTATCGCTGGCGTTCCAACTGATCTGTTCAGGTATTTTATTGGGGTCTAATAATACATCAATGTTTATCGTTGACTTGTTCATATTTTAAATTGCATTTTGCTAATTGATTTGCAAAGGTAAAGGGTTATTACAGAAACTTCTAAAGTCAACCCTCCTGAAACCTCACTACGATTATAGTTCCAGGCTATTGGTAATAGCCTTCCAAAGAAGATCAGCATGATCGGTTTGCCGGTAACTTATCGCCAGGGCTTTACTGGTTTTTATTAGTTCATTCCGTTGTGTTTCATCTTTGAACAGGAGCATCATTTTTTGTGCAATGTCTTCAATATTATCGGGCTGAATATATATTGCTGCTTGCCCCGCTATTTCTCTAAAGATGGCGGTACCAGGTAAAATGAGTGGCGCTTCACAATGAATAGCATTCAACGGTATAAGCGGAAGACTTTCATGCCATACAGGATATACGAAAGCGTAAGCTGCGGCAGTGAGTTTAGCAATTTCTTCTTCTGAAAGATTAGACAATACCTTTACCTCATTGTGGTATTTGTAAGTTTTCAAACTTTCGATAAATGTATTTGCGGCCGGCGATTGCCTTGCCGCAATCAACAATTGCATATTGCTTTTTTGCCTGCGTTTGAAAAACGAAAATGCCTTTAATAAGTTCACCAGGTTTGCCCGCTCATCTATTTGCCCGCTAAATAAAAAATACTCTTTCCCTTCCGTTAATTTTTCTTTTACTTCCTCTTTTTCTTTCCAACTCATTGGCTGATAATACCGGCTTATGTTCAAAGGCGCCGTTATTATTTTCTCATCAAATTTTTTAAAATACTCCACAATTTCTTTTTGCACACTTTGTGTTGATGTAATTATTACGCTGGCTTTGCTAAAAAATAAGACTGCATTTTTTTGTACATACCTGTAGTACTTATTAAGAAAATTTTCACCTGCATTAATGAAACCTATATCAGCAATAAAAAGGCACTGCGGAATTTTTGTACGCAGAGAACAAACATTATCAGTGTTCACTAAGAGCGATGCCTTACACTTTTTAAGAAGCGATGGTAAAGTGTAATCGTACCACAGCTTCCATAATAAAATTGTGTTTGTTTTTGGGCCGGATATTAAGGCGCTTATATTGCTGATTGATCCAGATGCCCGGTTTTGATCTTTGGTTAAAATAAAAACGAACTGATCTTCCTTTCGGACAATTGCTAATCTTTCAAACTGTGCATACACAATGTCTTTGGAAGCGCCACTGATAAAGTTGGTGAGGTTTATTGCGATGGTCATTGATCGGGGCAGTTATTGAAAAAAGCCTGTATAGTGTGGAGGTTTTGAAAGAGTAGTTTATGAAGAAATGCTTATTTGAGCACTTTCATTTTAACTGTTTCAATTCTTGTATCGCTCACATTCAATATATCAAACTGGTAGTTGCCCACAGTAAAGGTTTCTTTTTGTTTCGGTATCTCATCCCTGTTCTGAATGATAAATCCGCTCAAGGTTTCTGTCTCCTCGCTGTCAGGAAATGCGAGTTCATATTTTTCAGTAATATAATCAAGCTCCAGCCGGCCACTGAATATAAATTCATTCGCAGCCAGTTGCTTTTCTATAAATTCTTCTGTATCATATTCGTCCCTGATATCGCCAAAGATTTCTTCAAGCAAATCTTCCATTGTAACGATACCCGCCGTGCCGCCAAATTCATCTATCACCCAGGCAATGCTTTTTCTTTCTTTGGTGAATTTGGTCATTAGGTCCGTAGCGCTCATGCTTTCGGGTATGGTAGGTATGGGCAATAGTATTTCTTTGATCTCCCTGGGGTTTTTAAACAGATCAAGCTGGTGAACATACCCTACAATGGAATCGATATCCTTTTCAAATACGATCAGCTTACTAAGTTTGGTCTGTATAAATTTTTCTTTTACAAGGTCAATATTTGTGCGAATATCCACGCCATCAATTTCTTTGCGGGGCACCAGGCATTCTCTTATTTTTTTTTCGCTTAAAGAGAGTGCATTTTCAAATAGTTCCTTATTTATTTCCGACGTGTCCTCTTCATCATGATGCTTGCTTTGCTGTATAAAATGTTCGAGGTCGATCTTAGTGTACACATCTTTCTTTTCATTCAGTTTCACATTGAAAATGTATTTCAGGATCCATTCGGCTATGTCAACAAAAAAAGATGCAATACCGGAAAATAAAAAAAAGAAAAACTGGATGATCGAAGTAACAACACCGCTGCTTAAGATGGTATCGTTCTTGGCCCGGAAATAAGCTTTGAAAATAAATTCGAAAAATAAAAGGCAGAGTGTGGAAACGGTTGTTTCCATTATAAGATGCAGGTAAGGATTAGAAATATCCCAGCGATAATTGCCGATCTGGTTATGCCATATTCCAGACATAAAACTGCTCCATAAAAGCCCGTATACCACCAATATTACATTGAAGCCAATAAGCGTAGTACCAATAAAACGGGCTGGTTTATCCGCATATTCGCCCCACACCCGGCCACTATAAGTGCCCTGCTTTTTTCTTAATTCAATCGAAAGCTTGTTGGCAGATACAAAAGCTATTTCCACCCCTGAAAAAAAACCGATCAGGAGCAAAGAAATGATGATCGCAAAAAGTGCTATCCAATCCATTCAGTAAAAATAAGGAAGATCATTGATTTGCGGGCCATACCATCACCTGTTAATGAATTCAGCAACAATTGCTCTTGCTTCGCCGCAGGCTCTTTGCAACTCGTCATTGATGATCACTTTATCGAAATGGTGCTTAAATGATATTTCATAAGCCGCTTTGTTGATCCTCGCAGCAAGAGATTCTGGCGATTCTGTTCCGCGACTTTCCAGCCGCTTTTTTAATTCATCAACAGATGGCAATTCAATAAACAGGGTAAGGGATGACCCGGGATATTGCTGCTTTACATGGATAGCGCCTTTTACATCGATATCAAGAACAGGGATCTGTCCCTTGTCCCAAATGCGTTGTAGCTCACTTTTTAATGTGCCGTAATACTTGCCCTCGTACACCATTTCCCATTCTGCAAATTCATTTTCCGTTATCTTTTGTTTGAAACTTTCCTCGCTGATAAAATAGTAGTCAACGCCATCTTTTTCAGTACCTCTTGCTTTTCGGGTAGCTGCCGAAATTGAGAAAGCTAATTGCGGGAAGGTCTCCATCAGAGAACGGGTAATGGAAGTTTTTCCGGATCCGGACGGAGCTGTGATGATAATGATCTTGTTTGAGATGGACATTTGCAAAGAAAAGAAAGAAAAGGCAAACGCTATGGTGGCGGCCGCTATAAATAAATTAATTGATACGTTTTATATCTGCC
>JBDSAP010000047.1:0-3561 GCA_039922055.1 Ferruginibacter sp. | reverse complement strand
AAAAATGCCTTCATAGCAAAACTTGAAAATAACCTTGCCCATATAAATAATTAGCCAATACAATCTTTAATTTATCCATTCAAAATAAATACAAAAACCTATAATTATGTATACCGAAATCAAGTACATCTATCTTAAACAACATCTTCTAACAACAGGTATGAATGAAGCCCAACTGCTGGAACTTTGTCAAAAATCGAAAATGAAGAATGTAAAAAAAGCTGAAAGCATCTACATGGAAGATGGTTTTGACAGTTGCATTTACATGGTATTAAAGGGTAAAATAAAAGTGAGCGAAGTAGATGATCGCGGCGATGAATTGATAAAGGAAATTTTAAGCCAGGGAGAAGTATTTGGCGATGTAGCGCTGGACGGAAATATTTCTGAAGATGAATTTGCCGAAGCCATTACTGATAACTGTATTGTTTGTTCATTTCCTTCTGCGGAGTTCAAAAAAATAATGCAAACTAACCCACTGCTTGCCATGAATTACACGGCGCAGGTTAGCTATAAGTTGCGCCGTTTAGAGAACCGGCATAGCAACCTTGTTTTTAAAGATGCAAAGGGCAGGCTCCTGAGTTTTTTCAAGGACTGGGCCAGTCGTGAAGGCAATCGTCATGGCGATAAAATTGTATTGAATAATTATCTAACACACAATGATATTGCTGGTATCATCTCTACATCCCGTCAGAGTGTAACAACGCTGCTCAATGAATTGCGGGATACCGGTTTACTTTTCTACGACCGGAAACGCATAGAAATTAACTCGCCCAATATAATTAATTGATCTATTTGTAACCAAAGCGACAGTCACATTATTTAGTGCGGTATAGTTTTGAGACCTGTTGGAAACAGCATTACTATTGAACATGCTGCATAGAATAACAAGCAAATCATACATCATACATCAGACATCAAATCACACATCGATTTTTCACCATGCCATCTATAACATTATATTTTAAAATACATCAGCCGTACAGCCTGGTCGAATATGGATTTAATGACATTGAGGTACAACATTCTTACAACGATTTAGAGGCTACCAAAAAAAATATTTCTCACATTGCTGATGAATGCTATTTGCCCTCGAATAAAATATTATTAGAATTGCTGAGGAGTAGTAACGAAAAATTTAAAATTGCTTTTTCCATCAGTGGCATTACCCTGGAAATACTGGAGCAGTACCGCCCTGACGTATTGAAATCTTTTCGCCGGTTAGTGAGAACAGGTTGTGTGGAAATACTCGCTGAAACATACTATAATTCACTTAGCTGGCTCCATTCAAAAAAGGAGTTTGAAAGGCAGGTGGCTAAGCATGATGTAGCAGTGAAACGGCTATTGGGGACGGCTCCCGTGGTATTCCGCAATACAGAGCTGATTTATAGCAATGAGCTTGCAAAGTATATTGCCAACCTGGGATATAAAGGAATATTGTGCGAGGGGTTACAGCGCATTCTAAAGAACCGTACACCCAACCAGGTGTATGCTTCACCTGGTAATGGCGACTTTGGTGTGTTACTAAGAAATGTAAATCTTTCGGACGACATCGCCTTCAGGTTTGATGATGTGAACTGGAATGAATACCCATTAACGGCGGAAAAATTTGCACAGTGGATCCATAGCCACCATGGTGCAGAAACCAATATCAATCTCTTTATGGACTATGAAACATTTGGCATTCATAAAAAAAAGGAGACCGGTATATTTGATTTTTTGAAGGCGTTCCCCGAGAAAGTGCTGGCAGATGATAATTTCAAATTCACCACACCATCAGAAGTATTACAGTACAATTATCCCAAAGATATCTATGATGTGCCTACCACCATTTCATGGGAAGATAAGTCGAAAGAAAATTGTGTATGGTGCGAAAACACGCAGCAGAATAATACATTGAAAAAAATATACAGTATTGAAAATACCGTGTATGCCAACGGTGATGATGCCAACATTGAAACCTGGGGCAGGCTTCAATGCGCAGACTATATCTATAATATGAATGTTGAAAGCCCGGGCCACAAACAAAATATTGGTAGCGAAGCAACTTCACAATCCGCGGCTACCGCTTACCGTAACTACACCAACATTCTCACGGATTTTGAGGTCACTCTTATCAGGAACAATTTAAAAAAATACAAACAGCATTCAACGTTAATAAATAATTTATACTAAACAAAATGCAAATGGAAAATAGAAAATTAGAAGGCCAGATCGCAATTGTAACCGGGGCCAGCAGCGGCATTGGTGCAGGTTGTGCCAAAGAAATGGCGAAGGCCGGGGCAACCGTTGTAGTTAACTACCCGGTACCCGGTGCAAAAGAAATGGCGGAAGCCGTAGTAAATGACATCAACAGCAATGGCGGCATGGCTATGTCGTACCAGTGCGATGTAAGTAAAGAAGATGAAGTGATAAAAATGTATGCAGATGTGGTAGCAACCTATGGTACAGTTGATATTTTAGTAAACAATGCAGGTTTGCAACGGGATGCAAAGTTTATAGAAATGACATTAGAACAATGGAACTTTGTTATAGGTGTAAATCTCACCGGGCAGTTCCTTTGCGCAAGAGAGGCAGTAAAAGAATTTCTCCGGAGAGGTGATAATGGCAAATCAAAAAGTATTGGTAAAATTATTTGCATGAGCAGTGTGCATGAAGTAATTCCCTGGGCAGGGCACGCTAATTACGCCGCTTCAAAAGGTGGTGTAATGCTGATGATGAAAACCATCGCCCAGGAGTGCGCGCCAAAAAAGATCCGGATCAATTCCATAGCACCGGGCGCTATTGCTACACCCATCAATCACGATGCGTGGGATACGGAAGATCACCTGCAACAACTATTAAAATTGATTCCTGAAAAAAGGATCGGGCAGGTGGAAGATATTGGTAAAGCAGCGGTGTACCTTGCGAGCGATGATGCAGATTATGTAAATGGAACCACACTATTTGTGGATGGTGGAATGACATTGTATCCGGGGTTTGAGGATAATGGGTAGGCACGGCCCCTCTAACTCCCCGAAGGGGAGGACAGGACAAGAGTTTAATGGTCGATGGCGACGGTCAATCGTCAGTGGTCAAAGGTCAATGGTCAATCGTCAATGGTCAATGGTCAACGGTCAGTGGTCAGTGGTCAACGGTCAATGGTCAATGGTCAATCGACAATGGTCAATCGTCAATCGTCAATGGCCGATGCCCCGTTCCACATAGAACCAATCGTACAAGTGTGCGACGCAACGATGCTAAATAGCAGCACTATCGCCTGGTACATAAAAATAAAATCAATGAACAAAGAACAAAAAAAGAAGTCTGTAAAATCTTCAGAAGCTTCTTATACGAGCACAGGATCGGGGGCGCCTAATTGGAAAAAGTGGGGGCCATACCTTAGCGAGCGGCAATGGGGAACGGTTCGGGAAGATTATAGCGAGCATGGCAATGCATGGGATTATTTTCCGCATGATCATGCAAGATCGAGAGTATATCGCTGGGGCGAAGATGGTATTGCCGGCATCAGCGATGACCAACAGCATATTTGTTTTGCAATAGCATTGTGGAATGGCAAGGATT
>JBDSAP010000046.1:0-12636 GCA_039922055.1 Ferruginibacter sp. | reverse complement strand
CAAATATACTTTAATTTAAAAAGTATCCTTAGCCCGAAAGGGCTTTTTATTCCCCCATCCCCACAAACTTTATTAGCCCGAAAAATATTTTTAACTACAGACTTAAAAACCTTGATAGATAAAGATTATAATTACTCGCTGAATCGCTGGCTTTCTTTGCACAAGAGGGCGATGCAACAATGATGCAATGGAATACAAATGTTCGAACCAATATTTTTTCGATTATTCCGCGGTGGATACATGTATTAATGTGCTGCGTTGCTGATGTAAAATATCCGCTTATCATAAAAGCCCTAAATTTACTGCCAAAATAAAAGAATCGAATGTCTGAATGTATATTGATCACCGGGGGGGCCGGGTTTATTGGCTCGCACTTAACACGCTTCTTTGTTACGAAATATCCGGGCTATAAAATTGTAAATATCGATAAGCTTACTTATGCAGGTAATCTTGAAAACCTAAAGGATATTGAAGATGCGCCCAATTACCATTTTGTAAAAGGCGATATTACTGATATGGTCTTGTTGAGGCAGTTATTTGAGCAGCACGCATTTACCGGCATTTTGCATTGCGCTGCCGAAAGCCATGTCGACAGGTCTATCACTGATCCTCTTGCATTTGTTACAACCAATGTGTTGGGTACTGCATCGTTGTTGCAGACCGCTAAGGAATATTGGAAAAACGATTTTAGCGGCAAAACATTTTATCATATTTCTACAGATGAGGTGTATGGTTCTTTAGGTGCAACCGGTTTTTTTACAGAAGAAACTCCTTATGATCCACGCAGTCCTTACTCTGCTTCCAAGGCATCATCCGATCATATAGTGAGAGCGTTTTACCATACTTACAAATTGCCCGTTAAAATATCTAATTGCAGCAATAATTACGGACCTTATCATTTCCCCGAAAAACTGATCCCGCTTTGCATACATAACATTATGAACAATAAACCGCTGCCTATTTATGGCAAAGGTGAAAATGTGCGTGACTGGCTTTATGTGGAAGATCATGTAAGGGCGATTGACCTGATCTTTCATGAAGGTAAAGTTGGCGAAACTTATAATATTGGGGGGCACAACGAATGGACAAATATTGACCTTGTGAAAGAACTTTGCCGGCAGATGGATACAAAATTGGGCAGGTCCCAGGGTGAATCTGAAAAGTTGATCACTTATGTGAAAGATCGTGCTGGCCATGATCTTAGGTATGCGATAGATGCGAGGAAATTAAAAAATGAGTTGGGCTGGACGCCTTCGCTACAGTTTGAAGAAGGAATATCCAAAACTATAGACTGGTACCTGAACAATACCGAATGGCTGAACCACGTTACAAGCGGGAGCTATCAACTTTACTACGAAGGGCAATACGAAAAGAGATAATCAATGAAAGGAATTATACTGGCAGGTGGCTCCGGCACAAGACTTTACCCGATTACAATGGGTATCAGTAAACAATTGATGCCGATCTATGATAAGCCGATGATCTATTATCCACTTAGCACACTGATGCTGGCGGGAATAAAAGAAGTGCTGATCATCACTACTCCTGACGACCAGGCACAGTTTAAGCGACTGTTAGGAACCGGGCAACAATGGGGATGCGCCATTGAGTATGCTGTACAGGAAGTGCCGAATGGTTTGGCACAGGCGTTTGTGATTGGAGAGAAATTTATTGGCGACGACAGCGTAGCGTTGGTATTGGGTGATAATATTTTTTACGGAAGTGGATTTAGTAAACTACTTCAGCAGTCTGTTGATCCCGATGGCGCCGTGATATTTGCTTACCCGGTTAGTGATCCGGAGCGATATGGAGTGGTTGCATTTGACGCCGATTTTAAAGCGGTTAGCATTGAAGAAAAACCTGCTCTGCCGAAGAGTAATTATGCAGTGCCCGGACTTTATTTTTATAACAATGAGGTGGTAGCAATTGCAAAGAGCATTCCGCCAAGCCCCAGGGGCGAATACGAAATAACAGATGTGAACAGGATATATCTCGAAAATAAAACGCTGAAAGTAGCGGTGCTGGATCGTGGTTTTGCCTGGCTGGATACGGGCACTTTTGAAAGTCTTAGTGATGCCTCAGAGTATGTACGGGTGATAGAAAAAAGACAGGGGCTTAAGATCGGTTGTCCCGAAGAAATAGCGTGGCGTATGGGTTTCATCACCAAAGAACAATTGTTGTCCCTTGCAGAGGGATTAAAGAAAAGTGGCTATGGTGAATATCTGAAACGGATGATTCAGTAGACGCAAGATGGTAGGATTAAGCCTTTGAACTTTGTAACAATGATGAGCAATATTGTGGTTCCCTAAACCTCCAAAATATAATTGTTACAAAATTTAAAATCCATATTAAGAAAAGACTCTCTCAAACAGGTAGGCCTCTATACCATCACCGGATCTTTTTGTAAAGCCATTTCTTTTGCAGCATTTCCTTTTTTTATAAATAACCTGGGCGAAGGTGATCTTGGCATCCTGAATATTTTCAGTAACTGCATCGTGTTTTTAACGCCGCTTATTTCAATGGGTGTGCTTTACACTATTTCGATAGATTATTTTAAACTGCCACGGGCTGAATACGCTAAAGTTTTTACAACTGGTCTTATTATTCCGTTTGTATTTAGCCTTTTACTGATACCGGTATTGTACCTGTTACAGGCGCCGCTTGAGAAGGCTTTTAATTTTCAACCCGGTTTTTTTTGGCTTATTCCCGTTTGCCTTTTCTTGAATTTTTGCTTTGAAGCTTTTATCATTTTAATACGCAATCAAAATAATGTAAAGTTATTCACGGTAGTTTCTTTTTTGAAGGTCATTTTAGAAACCAGCCTTTCCGTTTTATTTATTTTGTGGCTGTATCAAAGCTGGTATAGCCGTGCATTGGCTTTTCTATTGTCGGGAATAGCAGTGGCCGTATTGTTTTTATTCCACAGCAGGAGGCAGCAATTTTTAGTAAAGAATATAGATATTAAATTATTGCGGAATGAATTGTATTTCGGGCTTTCCGGCATGGTGCTGCAAACGGCTATTTTCTTTGTAAATACTTCGGATAAATTTTTCGTGATGTCTTTTTTCGGGAAGAACCAGGCAGGTTACTATGCGGTGGCCTCTACCTTTGCAACCATTCAATACATTGTGTGTATCTCCTTATTGCAATATTTGCAGCCGGTCTTGTTCAGCCGTTTTGCAAAAGGAAAAAAATGGAATGATGTAAAAGATCTTTTTTACAAATACTTTCTTTCCATGGCGGCTACTTTGCTGGCGGTTGGAGTATTTACGTTTCTCGTTTACAACTATGTTTTACGACCAGTTTATAAAGCGTATTTATATTATTTTTATATTTTAAGTATCGGCTCCTTTTTATGGACAATTGCAAATATTTTTCTGCAATACATTGTGTTCAGTAAAAATAAAAAGTCCATCATGCAATTGTCCCTTATAGGAATCTTTTTAGCTATTGGAATAAATTATCTTTCCTCAAAATACTTTGGTGTTAATGGGCTGGCAAGCGGTCAGATCATCATAAATATTGTCATGATCGGCGTGCTTCTTTTGTACAGTAAGAAATTAAATTTTTTTGCGTAAATGAAAGTCCTTTTTAAGAAAATATATAACGCTTTGCCTTTTAAAAAAGCGGTGTTTACCGTGATAAAAAAACTATGGATTCCGCCGATGAGTGTGTTTCAGCATCTATATTTTCATGATACGATTAATGTAGCTGCTGGGGAGGGAAAAAGTTTCAAGATGGTGCATTATGGACATGCTCTGGAGAATGAATTGTTTTGGAAAGGCTTATACAATGGGTGGGAAAAATATTCAATGCGGATATGGGCGAGCCTTGCAGAAAAGTCGGCCGTGATTGTTGATATCGGCGCTAATACCGGTCTGTATTCTTTGGTCGCCAAAGCTAAAAATCCAGAGGCAGTTGTTCATGCCTTTGAACCTTTTCCGGCTATTTATCACAAGCTTAAAAAAAATGTCGACATCAATGGATTTGATGTGCATGCAAATTGTTTGGCTGTTTCCAACTACACCGGTAAGGCAGTGATTTATACGGCAGATAAAGATTTTGCTTACTCTGTAACTGTGAACCAAAATTTGTGGGTAAAAGATAGTGAGCCGATCAAGCTGGATATAGAAACGATTACCCTGAAGGACTATATCGAACAACATACAATTGACAAAATAGACCTGGTGAAGATAGATGTGGAAACACATGAGCCCGAAGTGATGCAGGGGTTTGCCGAGTATTTTTTGCGATTTAAACCGCTGCTTTTAATTGAGATATTGAATGATGATATTGCGGAACAACTCAATCCGTATTTCGATCCTGCGCTGTTTGATTTTTATAATATAGATGAACGGACAGGTATAAAAAAAGTATCCCGGCTTTCAAAAAGCGATTATTATAATTTCTTAGTGGTACCCAAAGAAAAAGCCCATTTGTACAATGAGAAAAGTTTTATTCATTCTTAACAACCTTGAAGGCGGCGGTGCAGAGCGGGTATTTGTAAATATTGCCAATGGCTTTGTTGAGAATAATATTGCAGTTGAAGTATTGCTGGGAAAAAAGCAAGGTATTTATCTCGGAATTCTCCATCCTTCTATTCCCATCACCGAGGTTGGCAGTATACATTTTGCAGGTTATTTAAAAGCCTTTTTTCCCATTTTCAAAAAGAACAATTATTCTCATATTTTTACCGCCAGTCACTATGTAAGCGCAGCCGCTATTCTTGTGAAAAAATGGTCTGGGATCAATTCCAAAATTTATCAAACGCATCATTTTTCTCATCCTGAAAAAAGGGAGCAGAAATATTGGAAAGGGGATCTGTTATTAAAAATGCTCTACTATTTTACGGCGCCTTCTGCCGATAAGATCATTGCAGTAAGCAAGGGCAGCCTTGAATGGCTTCGCAAATTCAGTCATCGAAAGCTACCGCAGGGTATGGTTATTTACAATCCTGTTTTTGATGACAATATTTTTTCTCTTGCGAAAGAAGAAGTTGATTTTCCCGTGAGCGTAAAAGATAAAATCATCTTGTTGAATGTGGGGCGCCTTATTGAGCAAAAGGATCAGCTTACGCTTATAAAGGCTTTTGAAATATATAAGCAGGAAAATTCAAATGCTGTTCTTTTTATTTTAGGAATGGGCCCGCTTGAAAACGAATTAAACGATTATATCAATACACATCATTTGCAAAATGATGTTGTGCTGGCAGGGTTCGAAGCAAACCCCTTTAAATGGATGAGCAAAAGCGATCTGTTTATTTTATCATCGAAATATGAAGGCTTTGGAAATGTGATTGCGGAAGCGATGGCGCTGGGGAAAACAGTGGTAAGCACAGACTGTCCCTCAGGTCCGGGTGAAATATTGCGTAACGGTAAATTAGGATATTTATGCCCGGTTAATGATCCTACTGCCATGGCAACTGCTATTTCAAGAGCTATGAAATCGCCACTTGATAAAAGCATAGTTCAACAGGCGGCGCAGCAATATAAAGTAAGTAATATTTTAAAGGAATATATTGACATCCTTTAAAGACGGTAGCTTATTTTCGTTTCTTGCAAATGCAATCTTTAACTACTGAATATGGATACTAATTATTTTGTTCATGAAAGTGCTTATGTGGATGAAGGCTGCGAAATCGGCAATGGTGTTAAGATCTGGCATTTCTCTCATTTGATGAGTAAGTGTAAGATCGGTGACAATTGCAATATCGGGCAAAATGTAGTGATCAGTTCAAATGTAGTGTTGGGAAAAAACGTGAAAGTTCAAAATAACGTTTCCATATATGAAGGAGTGATTTGTGAAGGTGATGTTTTTCTCGGTCCCTCGATGGTTTTTACAAACGTTATTAATCCACGCAGTGCAGTTGTTCGCAAGCATGAGTACAAGACAACACTTGTAAAAAAAGGGGCTACTATAGGCGCCAATGCAACAATAGTATGTGGTAATAATATTGGTGAATACGCATTTATTGGTGCAGGAGCTGTGGTCACGAAAGATGTTCCTGCGTATGCACTAATTGTTGGAAATCCTGGCAAACAAAAAGGGTGGGTAAGTGAGTTTGGGCATAAACTTATTTTCGATAGCAATAACATTGCAATATGTGAAGAGAGCGGACAAACTTATTTATTAGAGAATAATGTGGTAAGTAGGATAAAATAAATTAGGAGGATCCGGTGGTAATATTGAATACCGCATAATGCTACACAGCAACTAACTGCACAATCTTTTTAATTGATTAATGGCCACTTTTACTTCTCTTGCTTTTCCAACCCGTATGACGTCTATCAAGGCTAATAGCTCATATAATTTAGGGTCCGATTTTACTGCTTCCACTTGTTTGGCATAAAGCGGCTCTATTAGTAAACCTATTACATCACCCTGGTTATCTGGCCAAACGTAATCTATTTCACTTATAAATTTAATTTTCATAAACGGATGAGAGTGCGCTGTAGGAATTCCTCTGACCATGGCTCCTGGCATTTGAGGAAAAACATAGCGGATGCCATGTTCTAAAAATTCAACTAAGTTTTGACGATTAACTTTCTTTTTTTTGTAATCAATTAGGCCGGCGAGGAAGCTTCGGTTCAATGATTCTGAAATTTCAGAAATGCTCAGACATAATGAGTTTGCCAATTGAATTAATTGATGAGTTTCAACATTCAAAACTACTATTTTTGAAAGCACAACTATATCCTGGGGACGCATACCATTATGTTTTCTCATGAAACAAATATAGTAAAATTTCTTATTTCGCATTTCGCATAATGCGAAACATTTACTCAGTACAATGGCATTTCCACGGCTAATAATGAATTTTCAGAGTGAGAGTTTTCCTTGACAGAGTTAACTTATGTGGGCGGATATAATATCATTAGGAATCGCCGTCTTTAAATTATGAGCCAATAATTATTAGCTATTTTCGTTTTTATTCAAAATTGATGCATGTGCGGCATAGCAGGTTATATTTCACTTAATAACACCATCACGGAAGACAAATTAAAGCAGGCAACGATGCTCATGCACCATCGTGGTCCGGATGCCGGGGGGAGTTATTTTACCACCGACAAAAAAGTAGGACTTGCACATCGCCGTTTATCTATCCTGGATCTTTCCACTTCCGCAAATCAACCGATGTTTTCTGCCGATGGCAGGTATTGCATTGTGTTCAATGGCGAAGTATATAATTTCAAAGAGCTTGCGGAGCAGCTAACCGATAAAGGGGCCTCGCTGAGAACAAGTTCAGATACAGAAGTTATTCTTGAACTGTTTGCGCAGGGGGGACCGCAATGTTTCGCCACAATGAATGGGATGTTTGCGTTTGCTATCTATGATCTAAAGGAGCAAGTGCTAACCCTCTGTCGTGATCACGTAGGCATTAAACCGTTGTTTTTATACCAGGATGAACAAACAGTTATTTTTGCCTCTGAATTAAAAGTGATTAAGTCAATGCTTGGTGAAAAACTAAGTATCAACAGGAAGGCAATTCCATATTTTTTGCACCTTGGTTTCATTCCACATCCATTAACGATCTACAATAACACGAGTAAGCTTTCTGCCGCACATTATTTACAAATAGAGCTTAAAGAAATATCCTTTGTGCCTGTATCGCTAACGCCAAAGCCATTTTGGAATTTTGAAAAAGTTATCAATGAAAATGTAGTATCGAATGAAGCGGAAGCTAAAAATAAATTGAATGATTTGTTGTTCGACGCTGTTGAAAAACAACTTGTCAGTGATGTATCACTCGGCACTTTTTTAAGCGGCGGTGTGGATAGTAGTCTCGTTACCGCTATTGCCAGCAAGGTGAGTGGCCATGGAGCAATTAAAACGTTTAGCATGGCCATTGATGATGGCAAATTCAATGAGTCGGTTTATGCGGAAAAGGTGGCTAAGCACTTGCATACGGAGCATTACAGTTTTAATGTGAGGGAAAAAGAAGTACTTGAATTGATTGATAAACTAATGCCAGCTTATGATGAACCCTTTGCAGACTCTTCGGCTTTTCCCACAATGATGGTGAGCCGTTTAGCAAAGGAGCATGTAACAGTTGCGCTTAGTGGCGATGGAGGTGATGAATTATTTCATGGTTACGGAATGTACACCTGGGCAAAGCGTTTAGCTACACCTGGGGTGCAATTAATAAAAGGTCCCATATATGCTTCGTCTAAATTAATGACCAGCCGATACCACCGCATAGGAAATATGTTTGGGTATGATGATAAGGGAAATATTACTACACATATCTTTTCGCAGGAACAATATTTTTTTAAAGAAACCGAATTAAGGCGATTGTTAATTAGTGATCCGGTTGATTTTAAGATGATCAATTCAAGTCCCATACTATCACGAAATATCAGTGAAGCCGAACGGCAATCTATTTGGGATTTTAAATATTATCTGCCGGATGATCTATTAGTGAAAGTAGACAGGGCGGGTATGCAGTACTCATTGGAAACGAGGGTGCCATTGCTCGATTACCGGCTGGCCGAGTTTGCATTTAATTTGGACGAATCACTTAAAATAAAAAATGGTAGCATGAAATACCTGCTGAAACAGGTGTTGTACGATCATGTTCCTAAAGAAATTTTCGACAGGCCAAAATGGGGTTTTAGTATTCCTCTTGCTAAATGGCTTCGATCAGATCTAAAATATTTGTTGGATAAATACACTTCAGCAGCAGTGATTGAGAAATATAATTTTGTTAGCTACGAAGTGGTAAAAAATTTGAAACAACGGTATTTAAAAGGAACCGATCATTTGTTCAACAGGCTTTGGCTTATCATTGTATTGCATTGGTGGCTGGAAGAAAATTCATGCAATAAGAAAGGTGATCATGAATAAAAAAATACTATTTATATCTTATGATGGAATGACAGACCCGCTTGGTCAAAGCCAGGTAATCCCTTATTTAACAGGGCTGACAAAGTTCGGCTATACGTTTACGATACTGAGCTGCGATAAGCCGGATAGATATACTTTGCACGAGGAATACGTAGAGAATTTACTGGCCCCATATCCCATTCAATGGGTGTCGCTGGTTTACCATAAAAGCCCGCCTGTGTTATCCTCCTGGTATGACTACAGGATGCTTAAAAAAACTGCTATCAAACTTCATAGGGAGCAAAAATTTGATCTTGTACATACACGTGCAGGCACGCCTGCCTTGGTTGGATATTGGCTTAAAAACCATTTAGGCATAAAGTTCATAAATGATATCCGCGGCTTTTGGGCAGATGAAAGAGTAGATGGAGGAATGTGGAACCTGAAAAACCCACTCTATAAATTTTTGTATCAATACTTTAAAAAGAAGGAAATTGAATGTATCATTAGCGCTGATCACAACATCTGTTTAACTACCGCAGCACGTACAGAAATACATTCCTGGAAATTAATTTCGAACCAGCCGGTGGCTATTGAGGTTATACCCTGTTGCGTTGATACGGAGCTTTTCGATCCTTCAACAATTGATAACATTTCCAAACAAAGTTTAGCCAAATCCCTAAATATTAGTACCGGCGATATTGTAATAAGTTATCTCGGTTCCATAGGAGGCTGGTATTTAACAGAAGAGATGATGCGTTTTTTTAAGTTGATTAGTGATCGGATGCCACTGGCCAAATTCTTGTTTATTTCGCCACATCATCATGATACAATTTTTGCTGCTGCCCGTGAACATGGACTATCTCCAAATAAATTCACTATAAAAGGCGCACAGCGACATGAAGTTCCGCTGTTGTTATCTTTAAGCGATTACTCGTTATTTTTTATAAAACCCTGTTACTCAAAAAAAGCATCATCGCCAACAAGGCATGGAGAAATAATGGCCATGGGTATTCCTGTCATCACCAATAATGGTGTAGGAGACGTAAAAGAAATCGTTGAAAAAAGCGATGCTGGCTATGTAGTAGACGATTTTTCTAAGCAGTCTTTCAACGCAGTAGTTGATAAAATGTTGCAAGGCAATTATTTTGATAAAGCCGCTATAAGAAAAGGTGCAGAAGCTTATTATTCATTAGATCATGGCGTAGCATGCTATCAAAAAGTTTATAGTAAAATTTTTGAAGGGTGAGTGCAATGGAAGAGAAAAGCAAAAAAATATTAGTGATCGTGCAGTACCCGGAGAATGTTTCCCCTGGTCAAAGATTTCGTGTTGAACTGTATAAAGACCTGCTCATTAAGAATGGATTTACTGTTACCACCAAACCTTTCTTTAATGAAAAAGGGTATAAAGTAATTCATCGGTATGGTTTTCTTTTTGCAAAAATTATTGTGACTATTAAGGGTTTTGCCAGGCGTTTCCTGCTAATATTCAGCCTAAAAAAATACGATTTTATTTTTTTGCAAAGAGAGGCAACGCCCATTGGCCCGCCAGTGTTTGAATGGATATCTGTAAAGTTATTTAGTAAAAAAATTATCTATGATTTTGATGATGCCATTTGGATGCCTGCTTTCTCAAGGCAAAATAGTTTAGCTGCTGCATTTAAAAATATCGGTAAAGTAAAAAATATTTGTAAGTGGTCATACAAGGTCAGTTGTGGTAATGAATACCTGGGCAACTATGCCCATCAGTACAATCAGCAGGTGGTTTACAATCCAACCTGCGTTGATACCAATTTGATGCATAATATTTTAGCCGTTCATGATGTGGAGAGAGTAACAATCGGATGGACCGGCAGCTTTTCTACCGTTAAATATTTAGACATTGTGCAATCAGCCTTGCGCATGTTGCAGGAGAAGCATGACTTCGATATAAAAATTATTTGTAACCAAAGGCCGGATCTGAACCTTAAAAATATAAAGTATGTTGAATGGAATGAGGCAAACGAAGTGAGGGAGTTGGCGACTTGCCAGATAGGCCTGATGCCACTTGCGGATGAGGAATGGAGTGAAGGGAAGTGCGGCTTTAAATTAATTCAATACCTCGCATTGGAAATACCTGCTGTTGCATCGCCGGTTGGCGTGAATAAAAAAATTATCGAAGAAGGAGTGAATGGCTATTTTGCAAAATCAGATACAGAATGGTTTATTGCAATTGAAAAATTACTATTGGATGCCACGTTAAGAAAAAGATTGGGAAACGCCGGCAGAAATAAAATAATTGATCGATATAGTCTTCAATCAAACAAGCAAAATTTTTTAAACCTTTTCAGCTAGATCACTCTCATTAATATTGCCTTTATAAGAAGCTTCTTCTAATTTTACCCCGGCTTTCTTCCGTTTGCTTATTTCCAAAATTAGCACCATGGCTATTACATAAAATGGCAGGCAAGGTATTTTGTATCGGACAAGCGTACCGAAATTTAGCGTAGTGGCGCCAACGAATAATGCAAATAACACAGAGAAAAAAAAACAGAACATCACCATCGGATCCTTAAATATACTAACCAGGAAAGTAAGCGGACCTGCTCTAAAAAAAACATATAGAGTAAAGATCATCAGTGTCAGGCTCTCCAGTGATGAAAATAACGTGGATAGCTTTTTGGACTCCCACAGGTAGGGCCGGAAGAGTGTAGCAACAACGGCGGCGGGCGCCATTTTTATAAGACTGCGGTTTGTGCCGTCAAAGTCTGTTCCCAATGAAAATGATGATTCGGCTTTGTCAGCCATATCGATAAAGCTCGCTTGCTGATTTTTTACTGTTTCAGCGAGTTTGTCAAGCGCCAGGTTTCCTAGTTCTTCCTGAAGTTTATCTGAAATAAAGAAAAATCCAAGGATGCTAAAAAGTATAAGTCCGGCAAAGGCAGCTATCCTAAAAGACGCTCTTTTTATCAGGCTAAAATTTGATAATACCAGGAAAAGAATGAATAACGGCAGGTATGCAACAAGGATGTACGACTTTACGATTCCAATTATGTATCCTGAAAAAAATGCGATGAATATATTCTTAAGAATTTGCTGTTTTTTATATAGAAGCTGGTAAACAGAATAGGTCATCCATCCCAGTAAACCGGTGCATAGCGGATCTTTCAATATCCCAGAGCTCCAGAAAACAAACGTTGGTAAATACAGGATGGCAATGGCTAATTTTTTGTGTAGGTGCGGGTACTGCTCATAAAAAAAACGGTATAGCTTCCATACGCCACTAAAGGAAATCATCGAGAAAAAAAGATTGATGACCATGTAACTGTTGAAGCTTACGAAAGAGAGGATGGCAACTAACCGTGTTACAAAAAAATTACTCTCACTTGCGAAATATCCTTCGTTATATGGGTTGATCAGCAATGTTTGATCAAAATCCCTTCCAGGCATAAATAGCCATTTTATGTTGGAGAAATCATCCCAGACCATCTTTGCAATATTGGCCCCTTCTGCAAAGTATAGATCAGTTGAATCGCCTGAGGAAAGCTTTGTGTAGAATATTGTAAAGGCGAGTGTTCCCAAAACTTTGATCCAAAAGCCCTGCTTGTGATATTTTTTTAGCAGCGGATCTTCTATGCGTTTCCTTCGCCACCTGAAAAAGATATGGAACAACAATACATATAATGGAAATAATATGAGATCCTTTAGCTCCATTCTTTTTAATGATCGAAATTATTTGTAAGCGAAGTGGTGCAGGGCAAATTTATTTCAATTATCATTTGCTATTCGATTATATACTGTTATTTTGCCCGAACCAAAGATAGTAGTATGTGC